>NZ_JARBDB010000025.1:0-170199 GCF_036577605.1 Paenibacillus sp. GYB004 | reverse complement strand
TTCGAAGCGGTCCAAAATGACACTCGATTCGGTTTAACCATGATGCATATGTCGGTGTGAATACGAGTTCTACATCGTTTTCCTGTGCCCAAGCTTTCACTTTTTTATGGTGGTGCGGCGAGAAGTTTTCAAGAACGATGTAAAGTCTTTCCGAAGCATGAAAGCGGCGGCGAAGCACCTTGAAGAAACGAAGAATATCTGCGTGTTTCTTCGTTTTCGAAGCGTGGCCATATAACTTGTTCGTTTTTAAATCAAGCGCAGCAAGCAGGTGGCGGACGCCATGATGTACTGCATGAATCCGGAACAATCGAAGCCGTTAATCGTTGTCCCCCCCCATTTATATGGGGTTCCCACGACTTCGTCTACATCTCTTTCCAGCTTTGAATCGTCGGCAAAAGCTGTACCTCCCATTGATAACAACATGACTGAACAAAGCAGTAGGATCGAACTAATCTTCTTCAAAACTAATCTCCTTCCAATGCCTACGAGGTTAGCTGAGGGTTCGGTTGAAGGTGCCCTATGATCACTCTGCTTCGAGATCAATTCACCCGATATGGTTCCCCCGTTTCCCTATTGGGAATTCGGCATAACTGTGTTTTATTTTTCCTATATAGGATTCGGGCTAATTCTCCAAATTCCTCCTATGACCCACCCATAGAAGGAACAACTAATCATTGTCTGCAACTGGGGTAATTCCGCGATAAACTGCTTGTTTTCATGAACATTTGGTTGCAAGAACGATCAATGTTGCTAATTTGCACTATAAAAGAATAGAGCCTTAATGGGTGTCACTGCAGACACATGTATCGTGTCGCTTACTTTGTTTGAGTCCACGATTGTCCGCTATTTTTACTTTCGTATACCGAATAATTTTGCGTCACAATAGCCAGTTTGGCGGGATCTTTTTTGGAAGCTTTGATTCCAAGCGGGATCTCACCATTCAGATTAATATTCATTGGAGTCCACGTCTTCATATCTTTCGAACGGGAAAATCCACCTTCATTCATAACGATAATTTCCCCAGAAGATAACATTAAGATTTGATATGCCGGTTCATTGCTGATTTTTGTTTCTTTCATATCCTCATTTATAAAATCATAACGGACTAGCCCTAATTCAGATCCAGCCAGAAGCGAATTTTCATTATCAGGAGCAACGGCAATCGAATAAAGAGCGGTTGGGATCTTGCCCACCTTCCCCCATGTATTCCCTCCATCATTCGTTTCGTACACATTATCCCCCGGACCGGCCAACACTGTATAGAGATGGCTTCCATTTTTTGAGTCCATTGTCAGTTGGTGAGCGTCCGGCACATCCGGCTTAGGTTGATTGGGCATACCAGCTTCTATTGGATTCCAGTTTCCGCCTCTGTCCTGAGAGCGCTTGATAAAGCCATGTCCGGATACAATGATGTTGTCGGAATTTGAAGGATCGATTTCCAAACCCATCACGTCGCTGCTGCTTAGTGCAGGTACTGTTTGTAGCCACTTGCCATCAGTGAGCTCGTAAATGCCCTGATGCGTACCAATCCAAAGGGTTTCACCATCCGGAGCATAACTGAATGTATGTGGATGTATGGCCGATCCCGGTTTCAACTCATTTGCAGAATTGGATTTTGTCATTAATGAAACCACAACCAGAATAAGTAATACAATAAGTACCGCCAAGAAAATCCATTCCAATTTAATGGAACTTTTCTGTTTCTGTGCCATGATTATCTTCCCTTTCGTTAATGTCCATTTGTTTGTTCATCCTTCTTAATAAAAACCAAATCAAGCATGCAAAAAAGATGGATATGGTCAACCTCGAGTAATTATTGAAAACAAGATCGTATCCTGCTAATGTTTCCAATGTTATGGAAGGGGCTTTCCCAAGGAAGGTTACAATCATGAAGTCGACAAATTTCATGTTGGATACGGCTGCTGCAAATGATACGACTCCCGACGGAATAAAAGGAGTTATTCTGGCGAGTAGCAACACCAACACCTTCCGTCTTCGGCTAGCCCCGTTTAAGTTATTCAGCCACTTCCAAGATTCGCTTTTCTTTATATTCATTTTTCTGAATCCATAACGATACAACCCAAAAGATACGCCCGCACCTAAAACTTCTCCTGTTAAAGATAGGAGGAAACCGGGGACTATTCCAAAAACAACCGCGTTCGCACCAGACAAAAAAAGAGAGGGTACGATTCCAAGAATAGCAATAATCACATTCAGCAGCAGACTAGCTATAATTGCCCATATACCGAATTCCTTAAGCCACTGTGCTGTCTGTTCGACTTGAAACAAATACTCCATAGGACTAGCCTTCCAAATATGCGTTTGGGTTTACTGCTTTACCGTTTTTTCTAACTTCGAAATGAACGTGAATGCCCGTCGACTCGCCCGTGGAACCCATAATCGCGATTGTATCTCCCGATTGAACGTGATCCCCTTTCGATACAAGCAGTTCTTTATTATGCGCATAGTAAGTAGAAAGTCCATTGTCATGAGAAAGTATGACCAGATTGCCGTAATCGCCTTTCCACCCGGCAAAAATGACTTCTCCGGCTGCTCCAGCACGGATATTCAAGGAGTTCCCTCCCGCAATATCCAGTCCCTGATGAAATTCTTTACCCCGATAACCGTACCCGCTTGTAACTTTTCCACCATCTGCCGGCCAAAGGAACGTATTGTTTCCGACTTCAGTTTCATCCGACTTCTTGCTTGTAGGCGCAGAAGCGATCTGCACGGGAGGCATTTTTATTCTGATACGGTCCACTGGCAGCGTAATCAGTTTCTCGTTAGTGATACTTCGTGCAACCTCTACTCCATTCTCGATCGTTACTGTATAAGAAATTTCCTTTATACCTTCCTTCCCTTCTTGATCTTTTTCTTTTCCCGATTTGTCCGTTTTATAAACGGTTTTAAAAGGTAGCGAAACTTGTTCTACCTTGGTTCCCTCAGCTCTTACGTTTAACAATCGCTTTTCTGGTGAAATGATTACTGCTTGTCCTGCCTTGAGGAAGTCCCCAGCATTCGGGTTCATGAGAATAAGATCGTCAAAGGGGACATTCTTTTTTAAGGAAATATCCCACAATGTATCCCCTTCTTCTACAACATAGGTCTCAATAGGCTTTTGAACTTGGGTCAACTGCTCAAATGCTCTGTTCGAAGTAACTACTTGATCGGGACTGACTTGCACATTTTGACTTGTTACGGATTCGACAAATGTTCCTTTCTGCGTTCCTTCCTTCTCATACATGCTTACGACCCTCTCGAGAATTTGTGCTGCTTCTGCTTCGCTCGCTACAATCGCCAACAACTGATCTTGAACGCGGATTTCTGTTGCATTCACCACATACTGCAGACCTGATTTCAATTGTGTATTAACGTATTCAGTCTCATCGGGCGGAAACCATCTTTTTATTTCTTACAAACGCAAGGTGGGCTGCTCGACAAAAGAAAGTGACGGGTCTATACTCATCATCTGCGATTTCAATTGATCGTACTCATTTTCAATCTGCTGTTTATTGTACACAACACCGAGCTGTTGCTCCCCCGTGTAAGCAATATAAACCTCTTTGTAGCCGATGCCAATCATTAACGATGATAGGACAGTAGCAGTGAGTACAACCATTCCGATCCATACGGCAACTTTATTTCGATTATTTGTGAAAATAACTTTCATTCCGCCCTCCTATGTTATTAACTGAGTAGCAGTTTTCGAAAACATACTACAAATTGTAGTGTTATAACTCAATCATGTCAAACCTCGCCGATTGCATTATTGCGAATTGGAGGCTCTCAATGCCTGCAGGTGACATACAACCTAGAGGAGAACGCATGTACTACATTTTCACTCTTGCAGGTAACCTGTACTTTATCCAGTGGGCTTTCATAAAACCAAAAGAACTCCGAGCTCTCAGAGTTCTTAGATCGTCTGATTTTACACAATCGACAAGCTGTTTCTAAATATCCCCAGCGATGCTTTTGCTTATCATTCTTCAGGAACTCTATCAGGGTCGTTGACATTTGCATGGCAGGGAGTAATCAACTAAGGTTTCCGGAAATACATGTGCGAACTTAAGCGGTATGACAACCTCATAGATCCGGCTTTTCCCTTTCGCTTATCCATCGTTTTATTTTGTATCACCTTTTAATTTATTGATTCGAGATTGAATGTCGTTTTCGGTCATTTCTCCAACAAATATATCTTGGATTATACTGTTGGCATCCACGTAAAGTGTTGTCGGATAAGACATTACCCTATACTTCTTTCTTATTCTATCGTCATCAAGCAGTATCGGGTATTTAACTCCGCTTTTCTGAATAAAAGATTCTATAGCAATTCTACTTTCATTCAAATTGATACCGAGAAACTCGACGTCTTGATCTTTCCATTTCTCATATTGCGCTTGCAGAGCCGGCATCTCCCTGACACATGGTGGACAAAATGTCCCCCAGAAATTAATGACGACGCTCTTGCCTTTATAGTCCGACAGACTATAAACTTTTCCGTCTAGTCCTACTAATTGGAAGTCGGGGGCCTTTTTCCCGATACCAACTGAGGTATCTTCTTTAAAAACCGACCCCATGATCACGATCACTCCAATAATAGCAGCTATACCCAGAATAAAAATCTGGACCCATCTCCGGTTCCTCTTCATAATTACCCCTTATCTCGCAAATAAACTAGTTGAGTACCTCGTTAAACTTACCCAATTCGGAGTACAGGTACCCTGTAGATTAATGGATTTGTTTCTTTTGAAGCTCACTTATTTGTTGAGTTAACTCGACGTTACGAGCTTTTAATGAGTCTAGTTCAGTTTTTTCATTTTCACTTTTTGTACGATGGCCACCGTGCATCCCTTTCATCATAAATAACATCATGATGGGACAAACAAGTGCTAATAACCAGGTCCACTCCATATCACTACCCCCTTCCTCTCAGGTGAAGTACGTCTGCCTTATTCAAAAACTTTGAGTACGGCAGCTTACGAATCGACAAGGCCAATCACGTGAACCGTAATGATACCGTCTGCATCCACAAGAAATGACGTATAGTCGTATGTGAAGGGATACATCTTCTCGTTTAATACCAGCAATAATAGTCGAGGCGCTTTAGAACCTAATGGTGAAGCTTTTCCCAGTCCATGGATAGTGAAGGTACTGGGTACTATAGTCACAATTGTTAGGAAGGCATCCTTGCTTCCCCGTCTCATAATGTCCAGTAAGTCAGCGTATCGCTTACTCCGAGAATAATAAATAGTATGCCTGCAAGCCTTTGAATCCATAAACCGAAATGTTTTGCTCGTCTAACCATCACCCGGTCCAGTCCGAAACCGACAGCAAGAGCAGCGAATAACAGAAAAGGCATCGCCGTACCCGCAGCGAAAACGGATGGAAGGAAAACGCCGTATGAAGACTCAAGTGCAAGCGGCATGAGTGAACCGAAGAAGAGAACAAACATGGTCGGACAAAAACCAATCGAAAACGCAATCCCCATCAGAAAAGCTCCGCCTTTACCACCGATCGGTTCTGCGATATTATACATGAATTTAGAAAACCGGGTGCCGATATGAAACGGTAGCCTTATCCACCCGAGAAGAAATAAGCCGATGACCAGAAGCAACGGTCCTAATAGTTTTCTCGCGGAAGCAAATAACGGAATAAAATCACGGGATATTTGTTGACCGAAAACCCAGAACAGAATGCCAAAAAAACTGAATAACACGACTTTTCCTAAAAGATACAAAACTGTTTCCGTCCAAGAAAGCTTGGATTGAACTTGGCGGTTAGCAAAATACGTGATCGTAGCGACATTCGCTGATATTTGGCAAGGGGCGACCGATCCGATAAAGCCCAGAAAAAGTGCAGCCAACAAAGCCACATTCGATTGGGATGCATTAATAAACGGAACGCTAAGAAAGGCACTAATTGTGCTGAAAAAGGAATACATAATGCTCCCCCTTAAAATCCCGTAAAACCGCCATAAAGATCAATCAAGTAGATCGTAATTTGGGTCATTTTGTCCGTATATAGGAGTATCCCTTTTACAACCAGGTAGCGTCAAGAAGTTTGTGTAAGGTGGTAGGGTTATCCATCGGAACGATGGATAGTCCATTCGTTTTTTAAGATATTTGAATGTTCTGAAGATTCTTCGTAGAGGAGGATGAAGCCCAAGCGAAGGCGCGGGAGCTGGATTTTTATTCCTCTTCTACTACAGGAGCAGGATAACGTTCTTCAAATAGCTCCAGGAGTTCTTTCTTCACCGTTGGATCTCCAAACCCGCGAATGACGCGGTTCTCGAATCGCTCGTTATAGTCAATTGCGTCTAGATAGATAACTTTCTCGGCGGCGTCAATGTTCGTTAAGCTGTTCATGGGTCTGAGCCGCTTTCGGAATTCCTTGTTCATGCGTTCGATCGGATTTGAGGTATAAATAGCCTCTTTGATCAACCTAGGATACTTGTGGAAGGTAAGCAGTGTGGGCAGTTGATCCTCCCAAGACTGGATTTCCTTCGGGTATTTCTTGCCCCACTTCGCTTTTACCGTATCGAAAGCAGCCATGGCAAGCTCCCGATCTAGTGCGTTGTAGATCGTCTTCAGATCATCGATAAAGTCTGCCTTATCTTGCACCCGAATCTTAGGGAATGTAGACCGAACCTTATGGACAATGCAATGTTGTACATCCGCTTTCGGATACACTTCACGAAATGCATCATCGAGCCCTGGGAGGCCGTCAAACACGCCTAACAATACTTCTTGAGCCCCACGCTTGTACAGGTCTTTCAAGACATCACGCCAACCGTTAGCGCTCTCTTGACCGCCTACGTAGAAACCAAGAATCTGACGATGTCCATCTTCATCGATACCCATGGCAAAGTAAATCGCTTCGCCGCTAACCGTGCTACGTTTGAGCTTCACATACAGGCCGTCCAGGTAAATAACCGAGTAACGTTTCTTTAACGCTCTGAACTGCCACTGGTGGATATCCTCCAGGACGGTTGATGTAATGTTGCTGACGGTAGTAGGCGAGTAGTGGCTGCCAAACATACTTTCAATGAAACGGGCAACATCCCGCGTACCCATCTCGCTTTTGTACATCTGGATGACGGCCTCCTCCAGCCAGCCGTCACGCCGCTGATAAGGCTGAAACACTTGGGTTTGAAACTCGCCACTCCGATCACGAGGTACCTGCAAATCCTCGATATGGCCGTACTTGGTATGGAGGGAACGTTTGTAGTACCCATTGCGGCTGTTAGATTCGGAAGAGTCCTTCCCTTCCAAGAAACTTGTGATTTCGGCTTTCATAATCCGTTCCAGGTTGTCTTGGATAAAGTCAGTAACAAGATTTTCAAATAGATCTGAGAGCGTATTTTCGTGTATAGTTGTCATGTGTAGGGTTCCTTTCTTGGTGACTTTCGCAATCCCGAGAATACCCTACTTTTTTGTTGCCTGACTAGGCTCCAATTTTTGGTACACAAACTATTGTACACCGTCTACAACCATAAGCGCCCCGCCAATTTTCATAAGAGCATTCGAAGTATTTTAATATCCAACGCAGTCTACCAATCAAGAATGCCATTGCAAAAAACGGAACAGCAAACCCGAGCGTATATGCCGTCGTATAAAGCATCGCCTGACCGGGATTACTTACACCCAAGGCTAATACGGCAGCTAAAATTGGTCCAACACAGGGCGTCCACCCAGCTGCATAAGTTATTCCGACCAAGACGGAACCAAAGTAACCAAGCGGTCTTTGTTTCCATTCGAATCTCATGCTTTTCAGCAGTAAACTGGGCCTGAAAAAACCTATCATGACCAAGCCCATAAGGATGACCAAAATGGCACCTAATTGCCTAATCAGGTCTCTATTCCCGGAAAACAAATTTCCAATGAGACTCGCCGATAGACCTAAAGCGAAAAAGATGATCGAAAACCCGAATATAAAGAATAAGGTGTGCAATAGAGCCTGCTTTTGAAAAATTCCTCTGCCTGCTTTTAAATCGTTGACCGAAACTCCCGTTATATAAGATAAGTACGACGGGTATAGCGGCAAACAACAAGGTGATATACACGATAGAAAACCTGCAGCAAATACTAACCAAATGGTTAAATCCGCGGTGATTACGATCCCTCCATTCCTTTCTTCGATCTACCCCTCCATACACTACGGATTGTAGTTTATAAGAAGCATCCATGTCAATTCCTCTAATACCCTGACCCTGTAAACATTCGAAAATCACTCATCCTCATAGTTTCTACACAATCTTGCTTTATAATCGATTTTGAATAAGAAACGCTATATAAAAAAGGATTAGGAGGATTTTTATGAGGTCCACTTGGAAGTTAAAAAGCGCATTTGCAGCCAGCGTCATCGCCGTACTGCTGACCGGTTGCTTCAATAATTCCGGTGATTCGACCGGCGACGACTCCATGAGCGGTATGGATCACTCGAAAATGGACATGGGGGGAAAAACAGCAACTCAAGAACAAAAAAATCCCCCTACTACCGCAAAAGTTACAACATTAACTGGTAAAGAGATTACACTTACAGCCAAGGCAAGCAACCAAGAACTCGCACCTGGAAAAACATTACCTGTCTGGACATTCAACAACTCTGTTCCCGGTCCGGAAATTCGGGTGAAGCAAGGGGATACGGTTAAAGTTAATTTGAAAAATGAGCTGCCGGAACCGGTCTCTATTCATTGGCATGGTGTTCCGGTCCCAAATGCGATGGACGGCATTCCTGGCGTTACGCAAAATGCAGTTCAACCAGGTAAAACTTTCATTTATGAATTTAAAGCAGACGTTCCGGGAACCTACTGGTATCATTCCCATCAAGACAGCGTGAATCAATTGGACCGGGGCTTATACGGAGCGTTTATCGTGGAACCCAAAGATGCTGCCAAAGTAGACCGCGATTACACGCTCGTCCTCGACGAATGGATGAGTTCCGGGATGGACATGGTAGGAATGAACATGTCCGGTGGCAGCAACATGAATATGGCAAACATGCCGGACATGGATCACAGCAAAATGAATATGGGCAATTCAAGTATAAACATGGGTAATGACAGCAAATCGACAAATAGTGGTGGAACTGAGAAAAACTCGATGGATATGGAACATGATATGAGTATGTACGATTTGTTCACAATCAACGGGAAATCAGGGTCGCTAGTAGAAAAACTTCCTGTGAAACAAGGGGAAAAAGTGCGTATTCGTCTTGTTAACGCCGGCTACTTGTCTCATCAGATCCACCTACACGGACATGATTTTAAAATTACTGCCACTGACGGTCAGCCACTGAATAACCCCGGACTTATTAAAGACAATGTCGTCTCGATCGCACCCGGGGAGCGTTACGATATCGAATTCGAAGCCAATAATCCCGGCCAGTGGCTTATCGAGGATCATGGCGACAGTGAAGCTGTCAAAGGAATGAAAGCATCCATCGTCTACGAAGGCGCTACCGCGGGTAACGACAAGCCGAACGAAACCGAAAAACTGCCAGCCGTTGATATTAGCAGTTACGGTCAGGCCGGTAAAATGAACTTCTCTCTTGATCAAAAGTATACGATGGAATATACGATGAATTTGAACACAGAGAGTAAGGATGGCGAAACGGTCTATACGATCAAGGGAAAAACATTTCCGAATACAGAGCCATTAAACGTCAAAAAAGGGGATACCGTAAAAGTTCGCCTTGTCAACAATTCAAAGACTGATGATCATCCGATGCATCTTCATGGACACTTCTTCCAGGTACTAAGCAAGAATGGTAAACCGCTCGAGGGATCTCCTGTTGTGAAGGACACGTTGAATCTGAAACCCGGAGAAGAGTATGTCGTGGCTTTCCAAGCGGATAACGAAGGCAACTGGATGTTCCACTGTCACGATCTGCACCACGCCTCGGCCGGTATGGTGACAGAATTGATGTATACGGATTTCAAGACCGACTTTGTGCCGGACCCGAGTGCCGGAAATAAACCTGAATAAGGAATAAAGATTCTTTGGGAGCGGAGACATCCGTTCCCTTTTCATGATCAATTTGCGTTTCGTAATGGATACTACAGTGTTACTTCCCAACATATGTTTATGTATTAAATATGTAACGAGGAGCTGGCAGTGTGGTCATTACTCCAGATGTTCGGGATCTTCCCTTTATCTTGCATGGCGGAGTCAAATTTTTTGAACTGATCGCTGAGCCCGTCAAAACGTGAGTTACTTCCGGGATTGTTTATAAACGGCTGGGGTTACAATGGGAGTATCCCCGGACCAACGATTCGTGTTCTTACCGGTGATTATGTAAACATTAGAGTAATCAATAGGTTGCCCGAACCGACAAGCGTCCATTGGCACGGGCTCGATGTACCAAATCGGATGGACGGTGTTCCCGATGTTGAGCCCTCTCCCAAAATTGACCCTGGTACCTACTTTGATTACCGCTTCCGTATTATAAACCAGTCCGGCACTCATATGTACCACACTCACTTTCAAACGGTCAAACAAGAAATGATGGGAATGGGTGGCGCGCTGATCATTGAGGAGGCCGTAGAAAGAGAGGCCAAACATCAAAGGGATTATTTTATTATGTTGCAAGAATTTCATGTGAAAGGTCTTGGAAAAGGTGATATCAAAGCGGGGACATTCGAGATCGATCCATTGAACGACATGTTTAACTTTTTCACCATGAATGGGCGTTGCTTTCCTTACACCACACCGCTTCCCGTTACTTTCGGTCATAACGTAAAGATACGTTTGGGTAACATCGGTATGAACGCCCATCCTATACACATTCACGGTCATCAATTTGCTGTATGCGCCTCTGATGGCAACAACATTCCGTTCGCAAATCGAATATTGAAAAATACGATTTCGGTCTCTTCTGGCGAAACTTACGACATCAAATTTGTCTCTAATAATCCGGGTGTATGGCCATTTCACTGCCATATTCCTCACCATATGTCCAACAACTTCACCGATCCTGCTGGAGGGATGTTTACAACTATCGTGTATAAATCATGACGGTTTACCCGGCGCATAGATAACTCCTTGTCCAACTCGGCACCGATACACTACCCATTGTAGTATAATAGCCAGATAAATTTAACCTTACTCTCCCAACGTACAGCTTTCGTTTCAATCGAAGTTCAAATTTGTTTAGTTCGTGCGTTTTTTGACATAATACTAACAATACTTTTGTGGGAAATCAGGTGATGAAGCAGTGAAAACCATACTCATGGTGGATGACGAAGAAAAAATTCGCGATGTAGTTATCTCCTATTTGCAAAAAGACGGGTTTCGTACTTTGGAATCCGGTACAGGGGCAGATGCATTACAATTAGTACGAAGCGTACCAATCGATCTAGTCATTCTGGATTTAATGCTTCCAGATACGGATGGCGAGGAAGTTTGCAAGTCTATTCGTCAGTTTTCTTCCGTTCCTGTTCTTATGCTTACTGCTAAAGTAGGGGTACCGCCAACATTTTAACGATAATATACGCTAAGCCTTCGGATGTACCTGGCTTAGCGTTTTTTCTTACTCTAAGCCCAATAGTCCGGGCTACACCGCCCGGACTACCGATCACTCACCTTCCTGTTGTTTCAGCGGTCGTAATGAGTTGAGAGACGTATTCTGCTTGAAGTTGAATTTGTATTCACCTAGAAAATTGATGTGCTCCCATCCAAGGGGGGAAATGTGATTTAGCAGTTCTTCCTGAAGCTTACCTTGCTTTTTGCGGTGTTCAGTTGCCTGCTGGAGATAGACGGTATTCCAAACGCTAATTGCATTGATGATAATGTTCAACGCACTTGCCCGTTGGAGCTGATCTTGTAGCGCACGTTCCCGCAGTTCGCCATGTTTGCCGAAGAAGATCGCTCTGGCCAATGCGTTCATGGCTTCTCCTTTGTTCAACCCCCGATGGATTTTTCTCCGCAGCGCCTCGCTCGAAAGGTAATCCAGAATGAAGATCGTTTTCTCGATACGCCCCATTTCTCTCAGCGCGGTAGCCAAGCTGTTTTGTCTTGCATAGGAACCGATTTTCCCCATAATGAGTGATGCTGAAACGGTTCCTTCCCGGATGGAGTGAGCCAGCCGGAGTACATCGTCGTAGTTCTCTTGAATGATCTTTGTATTAATCTGTCCGCGAAGCAGCTTCTCCAATTTAGGGAAAATGGACGGTTTTCCGATAGCGTAGAGCTTGGAATCAGCCAAGTCGCGTAAGCGCGGCGCAAAGCGAAATCCAAGCAAATGCGTTAAACCAAAGACTTGATCGGTGTAACCGGCCGTATCCGTATAATGCTCCTCAATGGACAAGTCCGTTTCGTGGTGGAGCAAACCGTCGATGACGTGTACGGCATCCCGAGCGTTCGTATTGATGACTTTCGTATAGAACGTGGAAAACTGGTCGCTCACGAAGCGATATATCGTTGCTCCTTTTCCGGTCCCGTAGTGAGGATTCGCATCTGCGTGAAGAGACGATACACCGATCTGGACGCGCATTCCATCAGATGAGGAGGTAGTGCCATTCCCCCAATATGAAGGCAGCGCCAGCTTATGATGAAAATTGACAAGAACAGCTTGCGCTTTATTCATCGCGTCTTCGTACAGCCGCCATTGAGCTGTATTGGCCATTTGCCGATATGAAATGCTCGGCGTGGCTTCAGCCATCTTCGTAAGCCCGATGTTCGTTCCCATTGCCATAAGGGTAGCCATAAGGATTGTTGTTTCTTCCTCGTTCGGAGCGCGGTTACTGGAAGCGTGAATAAACTGCTCATGAAAATTCGTCCAGTTGGCTACTTCCATGAGCAGATCCGTAAGCTTAATTCGTGGTAGCAGCTCATAGAGGGAAAGACTGAAATTTCGGGATTCATCGGGAACATCTTTCTCCAATCGCTCAATGTGCAATTTCCCGTTCTCCAAATTTACTCCGTCCAGCTCATCGATGTGATCCGAAACCCAATTTAATCTTTGAAGAAGTGCTTCAATCCGTTCTTCAAGATATTCCTTTGCGGACAAACTGACGGCAAGCTTTGTAGCGTTAGGATCAATGCCATTCCAATCGGCTTTCGGAACAAGGTATTCCTCGAAATCCTTATGCTGACGGCTTCCGACTATGGACACGTCCCCGGAACGAACGTAATTCCGCAACTCTGTCAGGACAGCCATTTCGTAGTAATGCCGGTTGATCGTTCCGTCATCGTCGTAAACGTGCTTTTGCCAGCGGTTCGAAACGAAGTTCAGCGGCGCGCCTTCCGGAACCTTCCGCTTCCCGGTTTCATTCATATCCCGGATGATATCGACCGCCTTCATTAGCGGCTCTGCGGACTTAGTTGACCGAAATTCCAACGATTTTAGCAGCGTTGGCGTGTATTTTCGGAGCGCATAGAATTTCTTTTCTAACAAGTCCAAGTAGTCGTAATCAACTGGTCGCGCCAGCCGTTTAGCTTCCTCCACGGATGCGACGACCTGATCCCACGGCATGACGGCATCAAGAGCAACAAACGGATCAATGCCTTCGCTTCGGGCCTTAATAAGAGCGGCTCCAAGATCGGCAAAGTGAACAACCTTTTCGTTGATCGATTTACCGTTTTGCTTTTGAAGTTCCTCTTGGGCCTTTCTCCCTTTGGAAAGCAGTATCATAATCTGCCGGTCATGAATCTCGAAAGCCAGGTCTGTCAAATCCTGAATTAGTTCCAATAGGTACGCTACTAAAATCGCGTACTTTTTCGGATCATTAAAACGTCTGAAAGAATGAGGTTCGTAACGCGAACCGATTTTAGAAAGTTGACGTAGACGGTTCGGATGGATGCCTTTCGTATCGACTTGCAGCTGCAAGTCGCGTAAGTATTCGAGTTTTTCAATCACCTTCAAAAAAGAATCCGGAGAGCTAGTACCTGGAATTTCCCTTAACCATGCTAAGTAGGTTTTGCTACTTTCCGGCATGGTGGTTAAGACGCGATCCAGCTTAGCAATTTGTAATTCTGTCAGTGAACTGCTGAGCAGCTTGAATATTTTTTCTTCTGTTCGTTTGCGCGTTTCCCAAACGGCTCTTTCAATTGTAGCCATTGAAGGGAGAATGATTTTACGCTTACGTAAATCTTCGAGTGCGAGTTGAATCAGGTGTAAGGGATTGCCGTTTGCCATTGCATGGCTAAATAGATGCTTGCACAAAGAACGATATTCGCTCAAGGTGAATGTCTGGTAGCCATATTCTTTCCGGATCTCATCCAGATGCTCGTACTTCGTTGCTTCTCGGTCGCC
Organism: Paenibacillus sp. GYB004; assembly: GCF_036577605.1. Lineage (NCBI taxonomy): Bacteria > Bacillati > Bacillota > Bacilli > Caryophanales > Paenibacillaceae > Paenibacillus > Paenibacillus sp. GYB004. Next base: position 155,946 of record NZ_JARBDB010000025.1, on the reverse strand, counting down.
GTAAGATGCAAAAGACTCCACATCGGCATTGATTTGCTTTGCAATATGACGAAGAATTTGAACCGGCACTTCTTTTGTATCAGAAAGTGTCCAGCCGAGATAACGAAGTACGCACAGCTGCACGGCAAAGCCGAGTCGATTATAATCTCTTCGCCGCTGCTGTATGATTTCAAGGTCATGCTGTGTAAATGTGAAATAAGTGCCCAATTCCCATTCGCCAAGATCAGGCGGTATCTGCAAATAATGCAGCCGTTCCTCCGGAGTTAGCAGTTCCCTTACTCTCGCGTACATCGTACTTCATCCCCCTATTGCCAAGCTATTTTTTCGACTTCCGCTTGCAGATCCGCACGGGTTGCCTTGACGTAAATCATCGTTGTGTCCAGACTATCGTGTCCCATAATTTGCGCCAAGCGGTGCAACGGCGTGTTTTCTGCCATCACATAGCCGAACCGGTGCCGTAGATCGTGGGCGCTCAATCCTTCGAGCCGGGCTGCTTTCATATATTTTTGAATTAAATGACGTAAAGCACGTTCGGTTAATCGATCGCCGGTCTTTTCAGATGGAAACAGAAAAGGACTGTGCGGAGGGAGTTCTGCCAGATATTTTTCTAAAGCAACTCTACACGTGGCGTTCAAAGGAACTTCCCTCTGTTTATTTCGTTTTCCGGATCGGACCGTAAGCTGACCACTACGTTTACCGATTTGAATATCTCCGGGAGCCAAGTCACACACTTCCATGCTTCGTAAGCCCGTGTGAAACATCACGATTAGAATCGTCTGATCCCGAAGAGAACCGCCATGCTCGGCCGCAGCAACCAAAGCAGCTTCTTCTTTGTCTGTCATCTGTCTGGGGCTTACCTTTTCTTCCGGAACCAATTTAACCGGCTTCGAAGGGTCGCGGCGAATCCTGGATTCTGACACGGCCCATTCAAAAAAACGTTTCAGGGTAATAAGCCGCCGGTTAATGGTCGCCGGTTTCAATTCCATTATTTTTTGTGCTGCTTCCCTATATCGCGTTAATGTTGGAGTAGCCACATCTTCAATTCGAAATATAATCTCTTCCTCTTGGTGGTAGGCGGTCTCAAACCAGCCGATGAAATGTTTTAGGTCGCTTGCATACTCTTTTAGTGTTTTGGGATTCAAATCTTCGTGGGTGGTGAGAGCGTGAATGAAGTCCTGAATCGTCTGATCGCCCTGTTCCGAAATCCCCGGTGTTTCTCTCATTAGCAAAGCCTCCAAATCTTGTCTTACATTAGCGGACATGATATTCTTATTTTAATCGAAACATTAGCGGACATCAAGTGTATGCTTTGAAAACACCAAATGACCGCTAATCTTAATTAGCGGTCATTTAATATTAGGAGATCATTCCTTCATGATGGTTCGTAGAGACGATTTGCGCAACCGAGGAAACACTCGTGCAGCAAATGAATCGGCAACGAATCGCGCTATAGGAATCGTTTCTGCGCGATACTTCACGAAGCATATTTTTTATTTTAATATCAATTCGATGATGTTGCTTGTTTTGCCACCGGATGACGAACTTTTTTGACGCATTGTCATCCTCCCTGCACCTGCCATTTCCACGAGAATTTGCCCGATGGCGTTTGTGGTATCAATCACCATGTTTTTGATTGCTTTAGGTTCCAGCGTCACCCCGTTGTCGATGGCTGTGCCATCGATCACACTTGGCAATACATTGCCGTTTGCACTGTCTTTGACGACCATGTTAATATTTTTTTCTTCGTCGCTGCCATTGTTGATCGCCACCGAAAGTGTGGTTTCTCCGTTTTTGCGAGACATCGTGAACGTGGTTTTTGAACTGTTTTCAAGCATGGGTAAACGCCTCCTTAAGCGATTGAATTATTTTGGTTTAACATATCAAAAATGCGCTGTTGTTTATTTTTTTCATCATCGAGCAGTTTGGAAATAATCCCTTCCAAATTCGTCGTCCCCGACGTGCCGCAGGTACAGCCGCTTGTTGATCCGCTAGAAGGCTGACAGTTACAGCAGGTACGGCATTTGCAAAACAAAAGCAATAAGGCTAAAAGCACGGAATTGTCGCTAATTTGAATTTGATTGCCAACGGTGAAGTTGTTGCCATTGGAGACGGTGTTTGCCGAGTTGTTTGCCGAGCTCGCTAACCCGTTTGCCGTGCTCACTAAGGCGCTGTTGTAGTCAAAGGTGTTGTTGGATTCACTGGTATTCGTGGATTCGTTGGTGGCGCAGCTGGTGGAGTTTAACGTGCTGTTGGCGGTGCTTGCGTTGTCGTTCGTTGAAGAGTTGTCAGCATTGGAGGTATTGGTGGTAGTATTATCGCCTGTCGACGCTGTTGCTGTAGGCGTAGAGGTGTTATCACCTGTGGTGGCAGTGGCACTGGTTGTGGATGAATTATCGCCAGTGGTTGAGGAACTGTCACCTGCACTCGATGTAGCATCTGTATCCGATGAGTTTGTTGCAGGACCACTTGTTGTGGTTGACGTATTATCACCATTCGTTGATGTGCTATCACCTGAGCTGCTGGTGGCGTCCGTATCCGATGAGTTGGCCGCAGGACCACTACTTGTGGTGGAGGTATTATCTCCATTGGTGGAGGTACTATCACCCGATGACGAAGTGCTGGTGGCGTCTGATGCGTTGTTCGAGCCGCTAGTTGAGGTTAATGTATCGGTCACGGTAGCCGAACTATCATTATCACTGTTGTTGGTTGCACCACTGGTGGAATTAACCGTTTCGTTAATGGTAGAGTCACTATCGGTATTAGAGGTATTGTTCGAGCCGCTTGTGCTTGTTAATGTGTCATTGACAGTAGCCGAACTATCATTATCACTGTTGTTGGTTGCACCACTGGTGGAATTAACCGTTTCGTTAATGGTAGAGTCACTATCGGTATTAGAGGTATTGTTCGAGCCGCTTGTGCTTGTTAATGTGTCATTGACAGTAGCCGAACTATCATTATCACTGGTGTTGGTTGCACCACTGGTGGAATTAACCGTTTCGTTAATGGTAGAGTCACTATCGGTATTAGAGGTATTGTTCGAGCCGCTTGTGCTTGTTAATGTGTCATTGACAGTAGCCGAACTATCGTTATCACTGGTGTTGGTTGCACCACTGGTGGAATTAACCGTTTCGTTAATGGTAGAGTCACTATCGGTATTAGTGGCGTTCGTTGCCGTACTTTGGTTATCGACTTTTTCGAAAATTTTCGAGTCGCTGTCGCTTTCCGAATGATTTTTAGCGCCACTTTCGCTTGTAAGTTGATCGTTAATGGTGGATCCGCTGTCGTTATCATTTGTGCTTGTGGCATTACTAATGGCATGAGCTTGGTTTTTAGCAAGGTTTTTAGCAAGGTTTTTAGCAAGGCTTTTGGCAATCGCCTTGTCGATCGCCTTGGCTAAGGAAATCGTCACTTTGACAGGCGGCTTGCGGTGTTTGTGTTTTTTACGATGACAGCTACACGCTGTTTGCTGGGAAGATTTTTTTTTGCAGGTTGTTTTTCTTTTTCTAAATTCCTTTGTCATTACTTCTATCCTCTCCTTTGATGGGGGTAGTTGACTACCCTTTAGTATATTTGCCTGCTATTAACTCGGAAACGGCGAATCTACCTATAAATTTTTGTCCATCTATCAAATACACAGAAAATGGGCAAAAAAAGACCTTGTCTCGCTCTCGGCAAGACAAGGTAAGGTCCATGACAAAGCCTAGCGGTGGAATGTCAAGGGGTTGATCAATGAAAATTGGAAGGAAACTTGGGAAAAATCTGTTTTGAGCCTAAAAAAGGCAATACGAAACCTGACCCAGCCAATAGACGGAATTTTCAGACGACTGTTTGGGCGGGTCTAATGGAAGTGGAGAAAAAATCAGGAATCTGGTTTAATTCCTCCTCTCCGGTGGTGTGTACAGTTTCTTGGTCTTCAGTAGCATGAAGACCAACCGTACCAATTTGCGTGCGGTAAGGACGAGTGCTCGTTTGTGCTGGTGTTTCGTAACTTCGTTAAATTTCTTGTGGTAGAACGCTTCGTATTCCGAATCGTATTTGCGAACTTTATCTGCTGCTTCAACCAAGTAGTAGCGCAGATACTTGTTGCCGGTCATCACGCGCTCGGTATCTTCAGCTTCAAAATCTCCGGACTGGTACTTGTTCCAGACCAGACCGGCGAATTTGGCCAATGCGTTGTGATCATCAAATCGGCTAATATCACCGATCTCGGCCAGGATTCCGGCTGCATACACGGCTCCGATGCCTTTGACGGATGTCAGTGTCTGCTGAAAGCCTTTCATGATCTTGTCGATCTGTCTATCCAGTTTCTTGACCTCAGCCTCCATGTTCTTAATGACGCTGAGGGTGACGGACAACGAGATATTGACCGGATCACTCATGGCTTTATCCAACCGATACGAAGAGCGGGCCAGCTTTTTCAACAGTTCCGCGATTTCTTGCGGATTGGCGAAACGTTTTTTGCCCTTCTCCTGAAGAAATTCAATCAGCTTTTCCATGGGCATCTCCGCGATGCGTTCGGGATCCAGCTCTTGGATCACAGCCAGACTGGTGGCGCCGAAAGTGTCCGAGAACGGATTGTCGATCCGCATCCCGCTGAACTTCAGAAACACCTGATTCAGGAAATACGCTTTTTCACGCTTGATACTGTGGATGAGGTGAAAGCGCGTGCGAGTCAGACGCTGCAAGGCTTGGTATTGGACTACTTCATTCATATCGTGAGGCAGTCGTCCGAAACGCAGATGGTCTGCAATCACCCAGGCATCAATGCGGTCGGTTTTGGGAAGGGTATCATAGCCCTTCTTGAACCGAGCCACTTTACGAGCATTCAAGACGTAAACCTGAGCCTGAACGTTGGGTTCATAAGGAGCGAGTTGGTCTTTTAAGTAGTGGGCCAGGTGCCATCCAAGATTGGATGTCGCCTCCATCCCGATGCGAAGCGTTTGGCACCCCACTTCCGCCGCCGTATCCAGCATCCGACGAATGAGGGTATCGGCCCCGTGTCGGTCGTTGGTGACGGAGAAAGAGGCCAGCTTCCGGCCGTCCCCCGCCATGAATTGTACATGGTGGGAACGCAAGCTTACGTCTATACCGATCAGCATTTGGGACATGGGATTCACCTCCTCGGGTGCTTGTACACAAAATCAAGCCGGACTCGGACCTGGGTGCCCGTGGAAACCACCTGCTGCAGCCTCGTCATCAGCACTCACCCATGGGGAAGACAATTGCGGGGTGCTACTCCCCCATCCCGCATGAGGGCGCAACTAGCGGTCAGAATCTGAGCGGTGGATCCGGGTAGCAGGCTTTTGAAGCAGTACCTTGCGGTCTGCACGGAGGGAAAGAAGTCTCCCGAGATCAAGCTTGTCGATCCCATTGTTCCACGGACAGTTCCGAGTTGTAAAGCGGCGTTCGCTTGCCATGCGACCTCTCGCATTCGAACGCTGCATGTATTCAGTTGTGGAAAAGCGCATGACAAAGAAACAGCAATGGCAAATCCATTCTGCGATTAGAGCACAAATTGTGAATCAGTTTTTTGAGATTTCCCCGACTTCCCCATCCAAAGAAGGGGATAAAACGGGTGAAGCAAAAACTAGCGGATGAGGAAGCCAGGGGCTTCTCAAACGGCGGGCTCTTCGAATCGTCCGGATCGATCCGAAGAGATGGAGGACAGAGGCTTCGCCTCCCCGACTTCCGTTCCTCGCCCTTCGGGCTGCGGTACGGGTTCGGCTACATCATCCACCACCGCCGCTGAGTTGATGATCATCATATGGAAATTCATCTAAGCTGTTTCCGGTTGTCCGGATCAACTGGAAATTCGCTTGAGATGAGCTTCTAAACTGATTATACGAGGAGGTGTAGCTACCCTATGTTTGATATATGCAGGAGGACGGGTTTTCGCTCCCCTTGCCCTGGACAGTCAACCGGGGTATTGCCAACAAAACGCGGAAAGCGTACGCTAAGAAACCTTGAAATTTATTAGCCTCAATCTATCCAAATGATTCCATCCAAAAGAAGCAAACCCTCCCTACTTTGCAAGGGCTAGGGGGATTACCAAGAATATAAAAGAGAAAAGAATCGGAAATAAGATCAACCTCAAATAGTCGGTGATTCCTTAAGTATAAGAAACGTTGGCTTTTTTATATAGAAAAATCCTTAGAGTATATTTTCGTCAAAATGTTGGATGGACCCCAAGTAGCAAAGGAAAATCGGATCCACGGACTTACTATTGGTGCTGACGATTATATGATCAAGCCTTTTGACCCTCGTGAACTGATTGCTCGGGTCCGTGCCATTTTACGTCGGACCAATGAGCAGCAAGTACTCGCCGATCGAATATCGTTTTATGGTGATGAGTTGGTTATCGATTCTATTTTAGGCGAAGTATATTCACGTGGAGAAATCGTCACGTTGACTCCCAGTGAATATAAACTCCTTCTCGTACTTGTACGTCACCCACAACGGCAGTTTTCACGTGAAGAATTAGTCGAGAAAGTATTGGGATTCGATTTTGAAGGAGACGTTCGTGCTATCGACCAACACGTTAAAAATTTACGTCAAAAAATCGAATCCGATCCCCGACAGCCAAAATACATTCATACTATTTATGGAAAAGGGTATCGCTTTATCGGAGGTATTTAATGAAACATGGATTACGTTTTCGTCTTTCGTTGCTTTTGATCGGGGTTGGCTCTGGCATGCTCCTTATTGCAGGAATTAGTATGATCGTGGAGACCCATTATCATTTTAGGATGTATCAGGACCAGTACGGAATGGATCAAAATATGCAAGGACTCAATCTTCATCTTGAACAAGCCTTGCTTCAATCTATTGTATGGACCTTGCTCGGAGCCGTTATATTGACTATTTTGATCAGTCTCTATGTGGCAAAACGTTTTTCAGCTCCCTTGATCGAAATGAAACGTGCGGCAGAGCAAATGACACAGGGAAAGTTATCCGTTCGTACCATTATGAAGGGGAACGACGAGCTTGCCGACCTCGGCAATACATTGAATCATTTGGCTGAACAGTTACAGAAACAAGAACGGTTACGTATTTCGATGACCGAAGATATCGCCCACGAATTACGGACACCACTCGCCACTTTAAAAAGTCATATGCTTGCCATGCTGGATCAAATCTGGGAGCCGACTCCAGCAAGAATTCGTGCTTGCTATGAAGAAACCGAGCGCCTCATCTCATTAGTTGCGGACCTCGAACAACTAACATCCATGGACTCCCCTCATTTTCGACTTGTGAAAAAACTGGATTATTTACCGAATCTAATTGACCAAAGTGCTAATATTGTCATTGCGGCATTTATGGAGAAAGGAGTCCAGCTTGTTACGGATTCGATTCCGGCGGTCAGCATTCATATTGATCGGGATCGTTTTATACAAATGTTGGTCAACATATTAAGCAATGCTTTAAAATTCACCCCTGAAGGGGGGCTCGTACGAATTGGAGCAGAGAATCAACAAGATATGATTGTGATTGCTGTTCAAGATACAGGAACAGGTATAGATTCCGCTGAATTACCGTACGTTTTTGAACGTTTTTATCGAACAGATAAATCACGAAATCGCAAGTTTGGCGGAAACGGAATCGGCCTCACTATAGTCAAAAAATTAGTCGAAGCTCATGGCGGCACCGTCTGGATTGAGAGTACTAGCGGTACAACAGTGTTTATAAGCTTGCCTAAATGATTGAAATATTTGATTTTAGCTAAAACGGGTTGACTTCTTAGACATTATATAATAAAGAAAGCAACCACCAGTTCCCGTCTTGGAGCTGGTGGTTATTTTTCATATACCCTGTTATTAACTTACTTACTCAACTTTCTTAGCCTCAAATTAGCCGGAACTCCATACGGCTGTAAGAGTTAATGCTATATTTTTTCTTCTGTTGACAGAAAAACACCCTCTTTGTTTAGTATCATGGAAGTGTCGAGCAACCATGCAAACAAAGAAAGGTGTGTAACCCTAATGGTACACCATCGTTCCCAGTCTGACCAGTCTCGTTTTTCTTCTGTTTTTCATTCTCTTAAACTCGGTAAACTGCTCCGCGAGGCAGGGATTCAGAAGTCTTTTGGTCTTAGTGCTCTCGTTGTTTTTCAGTTGCTGTTTTCGCTTGTCTTCGAGGGCAAGAATTGGTTTCGACTTTTGGAAAGCAGCCGTGGAAGTTCGCTGCCTGGCAAGGATGTAGTCTATCGCTTCTTGAACCATCCAGGCTTTGCATGGCGGGCGTTTCTTCATTCGCTTAGCTTGACGGTGGTTCGGCATTTCACATCGCTTACTTCGGTCAAGCGAGTAAAAGTTTTCATCATTAATGATTCCACGCTGCAGCGGAATCGCAGTAAAAAGGTGGAGTTGCTTGCTAAGGTGTTTGACCATACAACAGGCCGATTTGCTAAGGGCTACACCATGCTGACGCTCGGCTGGTCGGACGGCTTCAGCTTCGCTCCGGTTGACTTCGTTATGCTTTCGTCAGCTAACATCGTGAATCGCCTAACTAGATGACAACGGCAATCACGAAGCGATGCCACGGTTACAAACGACGTATCGAGGCACTCACTCGTAAGCCGGATGCCGTGGAGGGCTTGATTCAACGTGCTTTGCGTTCTGGCTTTCGTGCGGATTACGTGTTGATGGACAGTTGGTTCACACAGATGCCGCTCATTCGCCAGCTCTCGGCTGAGGGGCTGGACACGATTGGAATGGTTAAAGAGATGAAGCAGCGATACATTTGCCAAGGCCAACGTTTAACGCTGAGTGAACTGTACCGCCTCCTACCCAAGAACAAGAAATATTCCATATGGAGTTCTGTCATTACTCAGACTTCATGCGGAATGTCTGTCAAACTCGTGTTTGTTCAAAACCGTAACAAGCGCCGTGAATGGCTGGCCATTCTCAGTACAGACCTGACTCTAGAGCCAAGCGAGATCGTACGTATCTATGGCATGCGATGGAGCATCGAGACCTTCTTCAAGGTAACCAAAAGCTATCTGAAGCTGGGAACCGAATTTCAGGGCCGATCTTTTGACATGCTGATTAGCCACACAACCATCGTGTTTAGTCGCTACCTAGTCATGGAATTTGAGCGGCGACAAGCGGGAGATACTCGTACGCTCGGCGGACTATTCATCCTCTATGCGGATGAAGTTCGTGATCTGGACTACCAGACCGCCCTTCAACAACTGATGTCTTTATTCTTAGATATGGCTGAAGCAAAGAACAAACGCAGCAAACAAACGGTATTGTGTCAACTCAAAGAGTGGATGGCTGATTTGCCCTTGTACATTAAGGGTTTATTCGGTAATTTAAGCTGCGAAAGTTGAGTTACTTACATTAATTTTATAGTTTAATCGGAGAACGTAATCGTTGCGGTTCTCATATCATATAGAAGTACCCTGCTATCACGAAAAGTAAAGGAGCAACAAACTGTGAACAGAGTAGTATATGGTCCCCCAAATTATAAGGTGGCTACACCTCATCCACTGTATTACCGTAACGATGTCGTGCAACCTACAGAAAGCACGCAACAACCGAAAGCAATTATGTACGTTACCAAAGTAGAACCAAAACTGATCGAACATTTGATGATGCATAAAGGACAAATGATTTGTATTGTAACAACTGTCGGCAAGCTTGAAGGTATGTTAGATGACGTATTCATTGATCATGTTACACTTGGTTCCCACGGAAAAAAGCTTCATATTAGGATATGCGAAATCATATATTTCGAGAAAGCTTGACCAACTATTCATCCCGAAATTTAAGATATTACAGGTATAGTAGAGCCGGACCTCTTTGTCTGGCTCTTTGTATTTGCTGAATAGGCATTTGTGGAATTATTTTGTGGGTACACACCTATAGAAGTATCTAGGAATATAACTAAATTACTGAAGACAAAAAAACGATTCTATAAATGGGGGACTTTTTTGTGTAGATGTAGGAAGTTGTGTCACTGTCAAAAATCAAATAAGGCTTAGAGACCATTTAAATGTGAATCTCTAAAGAATTTCAGGACTACAGATACCGTTTTTTCGCCAACGAAGGAAGACTCCCCCCCAGTAGAATCCTTTGTTGGCATCATTGCTTACTATTTTCCGGAAGTAGCAAAAACAAAACCGGATGGAACTGATCGATTTAGATCTGATGTTTTAAGAGCAAAGGAGATTTGGAATCTTCTGTTTGTACCGGTTATGGCAGTTGAACTAACCCAAATGGAAGCTAACACAATTAACCTGCAGCAAGCAGACTTAGAGTGTACAAGTCGATTCTTAGATAACCCTGCCCGTCAACGAATGGCCAGAAAAAGAATAGCTGATAAAGACCGTTTCGATAAGGACCGGATTACAATATGGTATGTACCTTTTCCTACTTTCTCAAACGGAAGGACAATTGGTTGTGCTTAGGCTAATGTAGGAAATCCCAAGTACCAACATATTATCATGACAGCGGATACAAACGAATCAATAAACGAATTGGGATATATCCTAATTTGGTGCGATACCTGATAAATTTGATTTTGACCCTACTGGTCTAACCATTCATTATTAGGGCTAAAATTGTCCTTCCGGGGCACTTGCTAACTACTTCACTCCTTTTTTAGCAACAGGAATGAACATCCCTTTTAGCAACACGATCACTTTCTTTTACACTTTTCCGGATGTTTACAAATCGGCATTCATGATCTTGAACAGCACGATGGGACACGCTTCATGTTCGCATAGTTTGACGATAGCTTTCGACGATAGGGAAAGATCGATGCTCACCTCACATCGGATGGATTTAATCCAGCATGCTTTGGCCAAGTTTTATGGCGGTGATCGACTACCTGACTTTTGTACCGATTTTGCCAGATAGGAAATAAATCCGTGTAAAATCCCGTTTCATTCTCCCAGCTTCCTACTACCCATTATAAATAGCTTATAATCATATACACGAGAGAAAAAAAGCAGCTACCAGTAAAGAAGCTGCCGATTATTGTTCTGGGTAACTGTCTCTCGGGGTGAACCCCCAACCATGGGGTAGTAGCAGTGAATCTGATAAGCGAGTTTCAGATTCACTTATTCACGTAATTGATTCAACTACACGGATCTTCATCATCAGAAATCGAGTAATAACGTAAACGGTTGCTCCAACAATCAGTATAAAGATGATCGCCCCTATGTACATCATAGTACAAATTAGGGCAATCATTGAACGAATCTAACATCATGTTATCCATCATTGTTAACACCTTTCACATAGGGAGCTTGATGTCTCATGCGCGAACGGGTTTCCCAGCGTATTAAAAAATAATGTGTTAGTTACTACAAAATCGGAACTAAAGGCCATGACTCCCCCTGCAAGGAACCATCCATTGGACAAGTGTCATGTCAGCAAGAATTTGTATTAACCTCTTTTTAATTTTTTAACCAGACATTTTACGACAAGCTTCTGCACACGCGAAACATGCTTCTGCACAACGTTTACAGTGCTCATGATCGCTGTGCTTCGTGCATTCGTTTCCACAAGTTCCACAGATTATCGTGCAAAGCTGGCAAATTTCTTCAGCAAGCAGGCTGTTTCGGGACACCACCTGCACGGCAAATGTACAAATATCGGCGCATTCGCGGTTTAAGCGAATACAGTCCTTCATCATTGCTACATGCTCATCACTTAAACAAGCATCGTAACAATGATTGCATTCCTCCATGCACCGGAGACATTCCTCGATACATTGTTTAAATTGCTCAGGGGACATAAACATACTCCTTTAGTTTGTCAACCCAAAATATTTTAACTCAATGATAACCAAGTGATTCAGTGTTACTTAAAAAAATATAAATTGTGGTTTGATACTGGAATACAGTTATAACTGATTGGTGCAGTCAACTAAATTTAAAATAGACCACTTTAGGCATTTTCATCAGGGCATATATCTTGAACCATCATATAATAATTGAAAATATTATAAGGAGCGATCTCACAGTGTATTACACATCGATAAATCCATGGTATTATCCGACTTCGCCACGACAAGAGATGATGTCCGAAGATAAGATGCAACAAATGATGGGCATGATGAAACAGCACATGATGACGACAAATGAAATAAAGCGAACCGTAGATATGATTAACGAAAGATGTAGACGTATGGAAGAAAAGATGCAGGAGATGGACCAGAAAATGAAGATGTAGGGTCAGACACCATCGGCGCTAGGTTAAAACAAATAATAAGAAAGTAAGCCACCCAATGTGTTTTGGGTGGTTCGTTTATTTTCTCAAAAATGTTTGTTTATGGGGTCCCGCCAACACTATAAAATAGAAATATATACCAATCATTCGAACGTGACCCGGCTTACGTTTTTCCTTACTCCCAAGCGACCGGGCGGTATAACCCGGACACGATCATACACCTTCCTATTGTTTCTTAATCATGTTTCCATTCCGTTCTCCGAAAGAAAGCTGCGCAAGCCCATTTATTTGATCCCCACAACCAGGAGCGATTCCGATGACCGGCGGACACGTCTTTCCGCCTACGACGGCTAAACTCCACAGCCGAAGCATAGCGGTGACGGGACAGACTGTACCGTTACATTCCGGAAGCCCACTGTCTGAAAGGCTCTTCCCAGGCTTTTCGGAGTTCTCTTACCCGCTGTCTCCCCTTAACGCAAGCACCGCCGGCAGCGACGAGAATGATTTTCTATCTTCTTGCTTTATATCGGCTTCATTTCATTACAAATTCGATGCAGAGCCCACTTTTACACGCTGTAGCCGCAAAGCGTTAAGGACAACGGACACCGAACTGAGCGCCATCGCCGCGCCCGCAACCAAAGGGGCCAGCAGTCCAATCGCGGCAATTGGAATACCGAGGGTGTTGTAGCCGAGTGCCCAGAAGAGGTTTTGGCGGATGTTACTCATCGTCTTGCGGCTCATGAAGATCACATCCGGAATGCTCGTCAGATCACCGCGCATCAGGGTGACGTCGGCGGCCTCCATAGCCACGTCCGTACCGGTACACCGATCGCCATGCCAATATCCGACATCGCCAGCGCGGGGGCGTCATTGATGCCGTCGCCAACCATCGCCACTTTCTTGCCCTGCGCTTGCAGCTTCTTCACTTCTTCCGCTTTGCCTTCCGGAAGCACTTCGGCGCGAACATGATCGATGCCGACTTGCCCCGCAATCGCCCGTGCGGTGCGTTCGTTGTCACCCGTGATCATGATGACCTCAATGCCTATTTCTTTCAGCCGCGTTACGGCTTCCTTCGACGTTTCTTTAATCGTATCGGCCACCGCGACGAGACCTGCATATGCTCCGTCAACCGCGATCAGCATCGCCGTTTTCCCCTCTTCTTCATGCTGCGTCATCCGATCAAGCGCCTGTTCAACCGAAACGTCATATTTCGCCATCAGCTTGCGCGTACCGGCCAGAACCTCTTTGCCTTCGACGACAGCGCGGATCCCAAACCCTGGAATCGCCTCGAACCGTTCCGTTGTCGGCAGCTCGATGCCTTTGGCCCGGATTCCGGCAACGATCGCTTCCGCAAGCGGATGCTCGGAATCCTTCTCGGCAGCGCCAACCAAGCGAAGAAAAGCATGTTCATCTATATTTGCGGCGGCAACATCCGTAAGTTCCGGTTTCCCCTTCGTTACAGTGCCAGTTTTGTCGAGAATGATCGCATTGATTTTGTGTGTGGATTCCAGATGCTCGCCGCCTTTGAACAGCACGCCAAGCTCCGCAGCGCGGCCAGAGCCCGCCATAATCAATGTCGGTGTAGCGAGTCCCAGTGCGCAAGGGCAGGCAATGACCAGAACCGCAATCCCTACGACGGTCGGCACAAAGATTCCGGAAATGACATCCGCTACCCGTTGAATCGGCGCTTTCGAGTCTTGCGCTTCTTCAACGACCTTAATGATTTGGGCAAGCGCGGTTTCCTTGCCGACTTTGGTCGCTTTCAATCTCAATCTGCCGTTTTTATTGACGGTAGCACCGATCACGCTATCTCCGGCTTTCTTCTCGACCGGGATGCTCTCGCCGGTCAGCATCGATTCATCGACCGACGAACTTCCTTCCAGCACTTCTCCATCCACCGGAATCTTCTCCCCCGGTTTCACCATCACGATATCGCCGACAAGTACGTCTTCGACCGGGATCGTCATTTCCTGCCCGTCCCGAACAACCAGAGCCGTTTTCGCCTGAAGACCCATGAGCGTCTTGATCGCTTCGGATGTACGGCCTTTAGCAAGCGACTCGAACAGCTTCCCGAGAATAACGAGCGTGATTAGGATCGCGCTCGTTTCGTAATACATCGATGGACCGTGATGCGCCATGCTGCCCATTGAGGCCCATACAATGGTTAAGTATAAGCTATAGAAGTATGCAGCCGACGTTCCGAGCGAGACGAGTACATCCATATTGGCGCTCTTATTCCGCAGCGCTTTAAACGCGCCCACATAAAATTGTTTGCCAATGTAAAATTGAACGGGTGTAGCGAGCGCCAATTGAAACCACGGATTCATGAAGAGTTCCGGCATCCAGATCCAAGATAAGAACGAAAAGTGGCTGACCATGGACCAGAGTAGTGGCAGCGAAAGAACGGCGGAGATGAGCAGTTTGCGCTTTTGCTCTGAAATGGCTTTCTCGCGATGCTCCGAAGGATTGGCTTCGTCTTGCTTCGGTATCGCTTTATAGCCCAGCTTTTCCACGCGCTACTGCATATCGGCGATAGATACATCCGTCGCGTTGTACTCGACCCGTGCGGTTTCCATCGCGAAGTTAACGGAAGCGTTCGTGACGCCGGGCAATTTACTCGCGCAAGCCGCACAGGTCATGCCTTCCAGTTTGAAATCAACAATTTCTTTGGCCGTACCGTAGCCGAGTTTCTGAACGCTTTGTTCCATTTGCGCGAGATTTACTTTCTTCGGATCGTATGTAACCGTCGCCCGTTCCAAGGCAAAGGTCACGTTCCCTTCCGTCACGCCTTCGAGTTTACTCAGTCCCTTCTCAATCCGGTTTGCACATGAGGCGCAAGTCATACCGGTTAATTGCAGGGACGTTTGTTCCGTTTCCAGCCTGGCTGCTTCCATCACAAACACCTCGTTTCTTTTCGATTCGTTACACCACGTCGTATCCTTGTTCTTCAATAGCTTCCTTAATGGCAGCGATCGTCAGTTGGCTTTCATCGTATGCCACAGCTACCGTTCCTCCTGACAGTTCGACTTTGCCGCTTGCCCCGATTGTTTTCAAAGCCCCTTCAATCGAATTGACACAATGTCCGCAAGACATACCTTCAACTTTCAACTTTACATTTTTCATGGTTTCATTTCTCCTTTGACTGTTTATTGGTTTTTATTTCATCAGATTTTGAATGGTCTGCATCAGCTCATCTACAACTTCGGCATCGCCTTGTTGGATGCGATCCACCACACACTCTTTAATATGTCCACTTAGAAGAACTTCCCGCACGCCGTTTAGTGCAGCTTGGATAGCGGCGATTTGATTTAACACCTGATCCAATAAGTATCTTTATCAATGAAGCGATAAACGTTAAAAAAGGAGATGCCGTCAAGCTCGAAAACTAACGATCATCCGATGCTCCTTGAACCAGGCCTGCAAAGCTTTTGGCTTCTCCGAACTACCTGAATCGCTTTAGGCACGATGATGAAATGAAGCGTCAGCGAAATGGAATCATGGTGCCGCCCTTCCCCGTAGAGCCATGATGGGTGCGGCAGCGTAAGCGAGAGCGCCCTTGATGGCTTGAGCGTTACCCGCAGAACGCTTTTGCCTCCCTCCGAGGCCCGTTAAAAATCCCAATGGAACCCGGCATCTTTCTGGGGTCGCTTGGGATTTAGGGCCGGTGAATCGGGGAAGCCGTATTCATTTATTCGGATTTTGATGACTTTGGATCCAATGGCCATAAAAACGTTCGGCTTTCCGCCAAGACCCCACGCAGCTCTTTCCGGCTGCAGAAGATCCATTCCGCTAAAAAGGCCGAACGAGCCGGTTCAAACCCAAACGTGAACCGCATAAAGCATGTGGAACAAAAAAAGAGCCAGGGCGCGCAAGGCCGTAGCTTAAAAATGGGTAGAATAACCGGAGATGACAAGCCGCCCCTTCATGGTAGGAAAGCGGTATTGGACACTGAACCTCTCACAGCGTATGCCGGTGGCCGTTAGCAACCTATGCGTCTACTTCAAGTCCCCGCTAACCAGCAGCGCCTTCTTATTTATGTCGTAGCATAATTTGGCTCAACACGAGCTGCAACAGTTCAGCCGTCTTGAGCTATCGCGGCGGATACCAACAATTCATCTATGCACAGACATTTTTATTTACTTCAAATCAACGATAGTTTTTCTCATTCGACTATATTCTTCATCGCTCAATTCGCCCTTCACATAACGTTCTTTTAATATCATCAAAGGGCGATCCACAACTCGACTCTTCATCATCAATGATCGAATGACAACATAAACCGTTGCCCCAAGAATAACGATAAAGATCAGCGCCCCGATCCCCATCATAATACACATCATGAACATCATAGAACTATCCATCATCATGCCATCCATCATTGTAAATACCCCCTATGCTTTAAGATTTCAACCTCCTTAAACATTTATTCGTTCAAATGGCTTCCTCCAATAATGTTGTTAGTACGATCTATCCGGAACTTGAATATTTTACTCCTGTTGAGGAATAATCAAAAATTTGAATAACCTAAAGGTTTGTTGTACGATAACAATCAAATGTTCATTTGATTGTAGGGGTGAGGATATGATTAAAAAGTAAAAGACTCATGTGAAATTTACTGTTATGACGAACCTAAAGTCCGAAAAGTACAAATTGCAATTGAAGGACAAAATATTCAAGGTATGGTAAAGCTATTCAAGGTACTGGCTGATGAAACAAGAATGAAAATCGCTTTCTCCCTTTGCGAAGAAGATGAACTATGTGTTTGTGACGTGGCCAACATCATCGGTTCCTCGATGGCAACCGCTTCTCATCATCTCCGGACGTTAAAACAGCTTGGCTTAGCGAAATACCGCAAGGAAGGTAAATTAGTTTTTTATTCACTGGAAGACGATCATGTTCGTCAACTGGTACAGCTTGCTTCTACTTATTCACGGGAGTTGGTCACTAATGGAAAAACAACTTGAACAAACCGAAGATAAAAACGTCTACAGAGTTCAAGGCTTTACTTGTACGAATTGCGCGGGTATTTTCGAGAAAAACGTAAAAAATCTGCCTGGCGTTCGAGAAGCGCAGGTCAATTTCGGGGCAGCGAAGATTACCGTCTATGGGAATACTACAGTTGAAGATTTGGAAAAAGCAGGAGCATTTGAAAGCCTGAAAGTTACCCCTGAAAAACAACGGACGATTGAAAAGAAAAAGCCGTTTTTGCAAGAACATTGGAACGTAGTGCTTTCTGTGGCATTGCTCGTCGCAGGTTACGTTCTGGGCGAGGGAAGCATCTTGGCCGATGTTACTTTTGCGGCCTCTATAATCATCGGCGGTTACGAACTATTCAAAAAAGGACTTAAAAATCTTTTCCGGCTTCAGTTCGATATGAACACTCTTATGACGGTCGCCATTATCGGTGCCGCGGCCATCGGTAAATGGGGCGAAGGTGCGACTGTTGTTATCTTATTTGCGATCAGTGAAGTGCTGGAACGTTATTCTATGGAAAAGGCACGGCAATCCATTCGCTCCCTTATGGATATTGCGCCGAAGGAAGCGCTGATCCGGCGTGGTTCTGAAGAAATGATGGTAAATGTCGATGATATACAAGTTGGCGATGTCATGATTGTAAAGCCAGGGCAGAAGCTTGCGATGGACGGCGTTGTCCTGAAAGGGACATCAACGATTAACCAGGCTGCAATTACGGGCGAATCGGTTCCTGTAACGAAAACGATTGACGATGAAGTATTTGCCGGTACATTGAACGAAGAAGGATTGCTTGAAATTAAAGTAACGAAGCGAGTCGAAGATACGACGATTTCCAAGATCATTCACCTTGTGGAAGAAGCACAAGCGGAACGCGCACCGTCTCAAGCTTTTGTTGATCGGTTTGCGAAATATTATACGCCTGCCGTCATGATCTTGGCGCTAGGGATCGCTGTTATCCCCCCTCTTTTTGCAGGAGCCGATTGGGGCGATTGGATTTATAGAGGACTGGCATTACTCGTTGTCGGCTGCCCGTGCGCATTGGTTATTCAACACCGGTTTCCA
Organism: Paenibacillus sp. GYB004; assembly: GCF_036577605.1. NCBI lineage: Bacteria > Bacillati > Bacillota > Bacilli > Caryophanales > Paenibacillaceae > Paenibacillus > Paenibacillus sp. GYB004. The sequence continues at coordinate 137,731 of NZ_JARBDB010000025.1, read as the reverse complement.
TTGTTACAGCGATCGGCAATGCAGCGAAAAACGGCGTTCTCATAAAATGGGGTATTCACCTTGAAGAAGCCGGCAGATTATCGGCCATTGCGTTTGATAAAACAGGCACGCTAACAAAAGGGTTTCCAGAGGTCACAAGTTTCATTTCTTTCCGCCGAAATGAAAACGAACTGCTGTCTATCGCGGCGGTCATCGAAAAAGGTTCCCAGCATCCGCTTGCGTCAGCGATTATCCGAAAAGCCGAGCAAGATGGTGCGAATTTGTCGCTCGATGTTACAGAATTCCAATCCATTACAGGAAAAGGCGTAAAAGCGAAAGTAAACGGTGAGTTGTACTACATTGGGAATCCGAAACTTTTTAACGAACTGCACGGCAATATCAACCAAGATACTGCAAATGAAATCGAGGAGTTACAACAGCAAGGAAAAACCGTCATGGTCTTAGGCACAGATCAACAAATCCTTGCCCTTATTGCCGTCGCGGATGATGTCCGGGATTCAAGCAAAAACGTTATTAAAGAACTCCACGGGACTGGTATTAAGAAAACCATCATGCTTACAGGCGACAACCAAGCTACGGCGAACGCAATTGGAAAACAACTAAATGTCGCAGAAGTAAAAGCCGAATTGTTGCCACAAGATAAATTAGATTACATTAAGCAGCTTCGGCAGGATTACGGTAAGGTAGCTATGATCGGCGATGGTGTGAACGATGCCCCTGCCCTCGCGGCCTCAACCGTTGGTATCGCAATGGGCGGCGCCGGAACGGATACAGCTCTCGAAACCGCAGATATCGCTTTGATGGCGGACGATTTAAGGAAGCTGCCCTATACCATTCGTTTAAGCCGAAAAACCCTTGCGATTATTAAGCAAAACATTACGTTCTCACTCGGGATTAAACTGGTCGCTTTGGCTTTGATTATCCCTGGATGGCTCACGTTATGGATGGCAATTTTCGCAGACATGGGAGCGACCCTGATTGTTACGTTGAACAGCCTTCGTTTGCTTAAAATCAAAGGCAAAAAAAATCGGCTATGAATAACTCTTGGAATAAAGTGATTTATCGATTCTGGGCACCCTTCTATGATGTTCTCTTTAATTCCGGGCCTTTTCTCCAGGCCCGGAAAAAGATTTTTTCGAACCTCGACATTAAGCCTAACAGCCAAATCCTTTTTGTGGGCGTCGGGAAGGGCGCAGACTTGGGGTTATTATGGGAAAAGATGTTTCTGTTACTGCAATCGACTTATCACCACAAATGCTTGACAAAGCCAAGAGTAAATATGATTCACCGAACTTTACATTCATGGAGATGGATGCGCAATCTTTGACCTTTTCACCGGAATCGTTCGATATGGTCATGGGGAATCTGATTCTATCCGTCGTTCCCGATCCGGACCAATGTTTTCAAGAAATGATTCGGGTTGACTTGAACTGGGGGGCGTATAATAATCTTAGATAAACTTGTCCCTTCCTCTCAGGAATTGTCCGTAATTAAAAAAATCCTTCGTCCCGTCTTAGCAATGATGGGGACGGACATTAGCCGTCATTTGAACAAATCATAAAACCCTATGAGAGCCATATTCGAGTGGAGGAAGATGTACCAGCCTTATTTAACGGTTTGTATCGAAAAATCTTACTTCGTAAAATGGCATGGTTAAACTCACGGCCAGATGGCAGGTCCACCCTTATTGGCCTTCATTTGGTAAAGGTAAGGTATCTGGGTAAATGACCAAGTAAAAAGAAAGGTTTCTGGAACCTCCCTGAAACCCGGTTAAGGAGTGCATTTTATATGGATTGCTGCGCACCATCCAGCATTGTGGAACCCGCCAAAATCAATTGTCCTTCCTGCGGCGAGAAAGGTAAAAGCGTACCTCTCATTACACTAAAGTCTTTACTTAAAGCTTCATTTTTGGAAACTATCGAGCCAGATAAGCCGTATTATTTCTGTCCAACCTCTTCATGTAATACCGTATATTTCAGTGGTACGCATTCGCAAACATTTGAAGAAGACACCTTGAAAGTACCCGTATTCCAAAAGAACTCTAACCTAGATATACCCGTTTGCTATTGCTTTGATTGGACGAGAGATCGTCTGATTCAAGCAGTTAGCCATAATCAGCAGCCTATTGAACATATAAAAGATCAGGTCCAATCGAATCGCTGTGGCTGCGAAGTAAACAACCCTCAAGGGGCCTGCTGTTTGGGCAATGTTACCGCGTATTTACGAAGTTTGAAATAACGAAAGTGAAGAAATATATGTAAAATCAGCCTATCCCCCGGAATTGGGGATAGGCTGATTTCGTATCGATGTAATTAGCTCGCCATAGCTCTGCAAGCCTTCGCGCAGGAAAAACAAGCTTCGGCACAACGCTGACAATGCTCATGTTCATGCTTTTTGCACTCATTCCCGCATGCTTCGCAAACGTCGGCGCAAATCCGGCAAAGCTCCTTCGCGTAAGAACTGTTATGGGACATCGCTTGTGCTGCAAAAGCACAAATGTCGGCGCACTCTCGATCAAGCCGAATACATTCTTTCATCATCGCTAGGTGCTCTTCATTCAAACAAGCGTCGTAACAGTGATTACATGCCAGCATACACTTTAGACATTCATCGATACAATGTTGAAATTGCTCATGTGACATGGGTTTTGCCTCCATTTCAAATGTGTTCCTTTTATGTTTTACCCAAACGAGCTGATTTGATACACTTACAAACGGTTTTTTCTTAAAGCCAGTCTTACCGCTATATAAAAGGCAACACCTATGATAGCGGCCATGAATAACGCACAAAACAGCATCATAACCCCTGGCCATCCATAATTGCCCATCATCCCCATCATCGTCGGACACCAGCTCTCTTTTAGGAACTTGGGTCGGCCGCATCATCAATGCTTCATGCCCGGCATATTCGTCATATTGCCGCCCTCGGTTGTACCCTCATTTGGATTAGGTGACGGTTCCGTCTTCGTATTGCCGCCGCCATGTCCGCCGTGACCTTCTCCGGTCTCCGATACGATCTCCAGCATGGAATCGATCTCCCCTTGTACCGCGGCTGTCAACGAATCCTCACTACCCGTTAACCAAGCATGATTGTATGGCCCTTCCGTTGGTTCCTTTTTATATTTCGGTTGAACCGACATGACATAGGACATCACCGTATCCGGCAGCTTGCCTTTATCCGTCCAGAGAAGCGCTGCGTGTTTGCCTAAATGCGAGAATGGAGCCGCCGCAAGTGCCAAGGCTGCTGAATCTTTATTGACGAACGAAAAGTTATGGCCCGGTGTTGTAATTCCCCAGCCAAATCCGGTTGCCGAATCTTTATATTTCGCGAAGGCAACAGCATTCGCGTATGGGTCATCGCCCGCAATGCGAACCACTTTCCCGTACTGACCTAATTGTTCTTGAACTTTGGCCGAAATAACCGACTCAGGCCCGAGTAAATAAATATTGGCTTTTCCGCCCCGTGTCTTTAAAGCATCCACGGTTTCTTGTGGAACCTCATCCTTTTTAACATAAAGCAGTGGCTCCGGCATATGAGCAATCCAATTCACCGCTGGCATCGTATATTCTTCGCTGTCCATAGAACCAATGATGACCGAAGGCGGATTTTCCTTCGCGACAGCGGTATAGTAAGCATCTACGGATTTGGCCACGACCGCGGGGTTGCCCCCTGCTATCTTGTCCGTCTTGTAGCCAAGCGCTTTTACCTGTTCCTCTACCTTCGGATCAAGATCCCCGACCAATATGACCTGGGTTCCTTTATTCGCGTCCGTCCCCATCGGATTCAGTCTTTTCAATTCGTTAAGCGTTACATCTGGCACGCTATCTTTATTCACAAATAAAACTGGACCGTTATTCGGGTGATGAATCAAATCTGCGCTGACGAGGGTCGTTTGCCAATCTTTCGGGTTTGCCAGAATAACGCCTCCAGGACGGTTCGCATCACTGGTGGCCATCCACAGCGTTTTCGAAACCAGCACCGCAGCTTCTGCCGGGTCACTTGTGTTAATGCGCGTCGTATTTTTCGAGGCAATCCACGGCGTCGATACCGCACTGGTCGGACTTTGTGCCGAACCGGTTTGCGTACCCATGTTGTTCATATCGTGTGGAGTGGAAGAATTGGATTTGTTAAAGCATCCGGTCAGGGTGAGTACCGTAGCCGCCGAAATGATACTAACTTTCAAGCCTTTTTTCATGTTAAAAAAACCTCCTATTTTAGGTTGATCGTTTTACCTTTCTCTGCAATTTGTATCCATGTAGCGCCGCGATTGGTAGAGAGATAGACATCTTTTGGCTCCGTTGCGAGGGCTAACTCTTTCGGATTCGCCGGATTCTGGACAACATAGGTGATCGTATCCTTGCTTGGCATCTGGATCGCAAGCGATTGTTTGCTCTCTATATTGATTTCAAGCAGTGCAGCATTGGGGCCGGAGGTAGCTGCCAGTACGTTACCGGAATCCGTGAACGTTAGGGCCGAAACCGGTTGTTCCGGTACCAATGGGGTAAACCTCTGACCGTAATCCCTCGTTAGATAGGCGCCTGTTGTCGTGCCAACAGCAGCGATCGATGCATCAGAAGGGTGAGCTGCGATTGCTGTCATCTGCCCTTTGAGGCCGGTTGCAGGACTGTTTGTCCAGGTTTTCCCCTCATCCTTGCTATAAAACAGCCCTGACTGTTTCATTTTGGAGTTAAGTTCCGGGTTCGCCAAGTATAGCGTATGCGTTCGATACCCGGCTGTCATACCGTGTAGATCGACCTCCCCCTCAAGAGCCAGGACCGTGATGGTTTTCCCGTCATTCGTACTTTTCACAAGTCCTAATGGATTTTTATACTTCGAACCCGGTGCTGGATGGCCGCTGCTGTAAAATCCGTCATCTACGGCGGTGAACCCCATACCCTCATTCCATGAACCGTCTGCATATACCTGCAGTCCGTTGTGAACAGGAATGAAAAGCCGTTTTCCGTCTGCGGAGTAACCAAGGCCATGTAGGTGCATAAAAGTGGTACTCGCATTGGAATTTGGCCCTTGCTCTGCCTTTTTCGAGCATGCCGTGATCCCGATCAATAGTACTGTCGCTAGTGCAAGCATCGTCATCTTTTTCAAAAAAATTACCCCCATAACTAAACAAGGGACCTGAATTCAGTTTCCCCCATGTATTTCCAAACCATTCGTTACAAATGAAAGTCATATACAGTGTAATCGATACTTTTGAAGATTCGATGTAGAACGCTCTATTGTCTTTTGGGAAGCCGAATTGTAAAGGCGGCGCCTTCCCGGTTCTCGGCCGAAATTTCCCCGCCGTGGGCTGCAACCAACTCCTTGACGATGGTTAACCCCAGACCACTGCCGCCGGTCTTCCAATTGCGGGACTTATCCCCCCGGTAAAATCGCTCGAACACATAGGGCAAATCCTCCTGCGGGATTCCCGTTCCCGTGTCTTGAACTCGGATCCAAACATGTCCGCTGTCTTCACTCCCCTCAATTCGTACTTCTCCGTGTTGAGGAGTAAATTTCAGCGCGTTGCTAAGCAGATTCACAAGAACCCTGAATCATGCGATCATGATCGACAAAAACCTGAATATGAGGACTTACGGAACACCGTAAATGAACGTTTTTCACGATAGGCAGTAGCAACCAGTTCTTCACCTCTCTCAATAATGGACGCCAATGATTCTTCTTTTCGCAACAATTGAAAACCGGCGACTCTACATGCGTCAGGTCTTCCAACTCTGCCACTAGCTGCGTCAATCGTTCGATTTCTTCGTAGCAGGAATGGATGCGCTCCGGCGTAGGCTCCCAAATCCCGTCTTCCAGAGCGCGCATATGGCTTTTGAGCGTAGCCAAAGGGGTTCTTAGCTCATGCGCGATGTCTTCGGTCATTGTGACACGCAGGTGCTCATGCTGCTGCAGTTGCTCTGCAAGTGTATTTAGCGATGTGCCCAAGTCTGCAAGCTCATCTTTCCCTTGAATGTCCACTCTCGTACTCCATTCCCCGTCCGTCATGCGTTCCGCGACTCGCGTCATATGAATGAGAGGTGCCGAAATTCGTTTTGGCTACATAAAAACCGAGAAATACGGCAAGCACAATCGCGACTATACACGTCCAGTTGATCGTTTGCATCAACGCTTGTTCCAAATGATAATTCAGTTCGGGTAATTCGTGCGTCATACCGGCTTGAGCTTGATACAAGGAGAAATGATAGTGTGTCGTCAAAATGACGCTAATAGTTGAAATCAGGACAATGCCAGCAGCAATCCCGATAATAATCAGAGCCAAACGGGTATGCAGACGCTTATTCATGTTGTTCCTCCTGCAAACCGATAGCCGGTTCCATACACCGTCACAATAAATTTGGGGGACTTGGGGTCGCCTTCTATTTTTTGCCGGATATTTTTTACATGCTGATCGATCGTTCGGCTATCACCGTCAAAATCATAGCCAAGCACACGTTCCACAAGCTCGTTCTCGTGAAAAGTGACGCTGCGGATGCTTGGCTAGGACAAGCAGCAGCTTATATTCATTCGGGGTCAGGTTCACCGGTTGGCCGTCACAGAATACTTGCTGCTTTAACGAATCAATGATAAGTTCCCCTTAATTAAAGGCCAGGCGATCTGCAAGCAAATGGTACTCGTCCGTACGCCGCAGGATCGCCCGAACCCGAGCCACTACTTCGCGTGGGTCAAAGGGCTTGATCAAGTAATCGTCGGCCCCCATGGATAACCCCTTAATCCGATTGTTCTCGGAAACCTTGGCGGTAAGCATCAAAATAGGAACAGAATGGATTTGACGAATCGCTTGGCAAACCTGCTCGCCCTCCATATCCGGAAGCATGAGGTCCAGGATGACGAAATCAATCGATTCGTTTTGCACGCACCGAATGGCCTCGCTGCCCGTTTCGGCTTTCGGTCTGAAAACCGTCTTTTTTCAAGTAGGATACAACCACATCCCGAATTTTCGATTCATCATCAACGACTAATACGGTTTTCATAGTCAACCTCCAAAAACAAATCATATATTCCAACCGCACCAAACAAATTGCGAATTCAAAAGAAAATGGAGATGCCCCTTATCCATTTTCCCCTTCCTGTTTGTTTGTTCATTCCGCATCCGAATCCTGGCGTTGGGAAAATCTCGTCACGTGATACCAGCGATAGCAAGCATAGATGGCAAGTGTCCGTGTAACATGGGACAAACTAAAAACCAACTGGCCCCCCGATCGCCGCGGCTGCATTGACAGCTGGTGCCGGGACGAACGGAAGCAGCCGAGCCGTTAAAACAGCCAGGAACGCATTTCGCTCTAAACCCAGCCAGCATAAATCGGTCCATTCGTTCAAGCTTCATGACGAAACGCCTGCCCCATTTCTTGTAACAAGACAGGAACGGCCAGGAACTGAAATGCACCGGCTACCGTTGAACTGGTCACATTGATTAACGTCCCCAGATTGGCCCATATTGACCGCCCATGATCCCGCGACTGGGGCCGCGCCCAACTTTCATGTTATTAGGAACCCCCGTGAAATTCTTTTGTTTTTAGTATTACCATTGTTTATGAAGAACCTGTGTAAATAAAAAATTAAAAAACCGGCTCCCCTTTGTTGAAAGGAACCCGGTTTACATCCATAAAGAAATCGAATTATTTCAACACCTTGTAAGCTTCTGCCACCTTCCTTGCAAAAGAAAGTGGCTCTTCAACAGAAGTATAATGAGCATAAACTAGATGTGGATTGTCCATTAACCAGTGATTATGCAAGGCGGTTAACATGATTCCGTTTTTTTGAAAATGCCAAGTAAACGGATAAGCTTCTTCCTGAAGAAGTGCCGTCTCCCCCAAGTTTAAGGTCCTTCCTTGTAAATCCATGGATTCAAAAAGACCACATGGAATGAAGAGCAAGTCCGGAATGGCTCGGCCTTCCCAATATATGTTTATCTTAATATGTGGTCGACTCTTTCAACCATACAAACCCCATGTTTTACGTTCGAATCCCCGCCGAGAATATGGGCAAACTCCTGGCAAAGTACGTCCATATCGCGCATGAGGAATCCTCCTCGCTTATTTTTTTATCAGCTTATGCCTACATTCACAAGTCGGTGTACGAAAGGATAAAGAACTAAACCTGTCTCTGCGAACTCCTTCCGTTCTTCAAAAGTTCTACACAGGCTTCGGCTATGATTGATCTACGGGAAATTCAGTTACAGAAAGGAATGAATAAGCTATGAAGCTAGGTTGGAGGCTTAAAAGTATAATGGCAATCGGAGCTTTATCTGTTATATTGGCCGGTTGTTCAGGTTCGATTGGTTGAATGAGCGAAATAGACCAATCCAAGGCGTTCGGTACAGGAACGCCGTGCCAGTGAATTGTGACTGGCTCGGGCAACTGATTTTTAAGATTGACCTTTATCGTATCTCCTTGTTTAATCCGAATTTGCGGTCCAGGAACGGAATTGTTGAACGTCCAAACTGGCAACGTTTTTCCGGGGGCTATTTCCTGATTGCTCGGAGCGGCAATAAAATTAAATTCTTTACCCTTTAACACTACGGACGTTTCCGTTTGAGCATTTGGCGTCTCGCGAGTTTCCTTGGTTCCTTCCATATTCATTTTCGGACCAGGCCAGTCGTTTACGTACGAGTTTAAAGCTGATGTCCCTGGTACCTACTGGTACCACTCGCATCAGGATAGTGTAAATCAATTGGATCGCGGATTGTATGGGACATTCATCGTTGAACCGAAAGAAGGTACCGGCATTGACCGTGATTATACACTTGTCCTCGATGAATGGATGAGCTCCGGGGAAATATCCGGCATGAATATGTCCGGAGGCAACATGTCGGAAATGGATCATAGCAAAATGAATATGGGCAGTTCGGATGGCAAAGACAATAAATCCAGCATGAACATGTCTGGCAATATGTCCAGCATGGATCACAGTACGATGAATATGAGGGACGAAAACAAAGCGTCGACCCAGACCGACAATAGTTCCATGAATATGGGACACGATATGAGCATGTACGATCTGTATACCATAAATGGAAAATCCGGTTCGCTAGTAGATCAGCTCCCTGTTAAGGAAGGAGATAAGGTTAGAATCCGTTTGATCAATGCGGGCTATCTGTCTCATCAGATTCATTTGCACGGACATGAATTCAAAGTTATTGCTACCGACGGACAACCTGTAAACAATCCAGGTATCCTGAAAGATAATGTCGTAAGTATTTCTCCAGGAGAGCGATACGATATTGAATTTGTAGCTAGTTACCCCTGAAAAAATCGAGGCTCGTTTGAAAAAAAGAAAGGAATTCGAACGCTCAAGATGGAAGATGTTGTTGTCGAGGCAACAAATCCATTCCGAGGGGCGAATTCCATGCAAAAAGAATTCCTCAATGTCCCTCAAAAATCCTTCTTTTGAGGTAGTTCAATTGTTAAAAATAAAAAACAACCAACTTACCTTGTGGGACGCGCTGCTGCCCGAACCCCTTCGTAAGTTGCCGGAAGAACTGGCCATCGTAGACGAAATGCTGGATAACCCGTCGTACTTGGCGCCGTTCTTCGATGCGCATCCCTCTCGTCGTGGCAGACCCACCGTTCCGGCGGAGACCTACCTTCGCCTGATGTATCTCAAGCACCGTTACAATCTCGGCTACGAGACACTTGTTCAAGAAGTGAGTGACTCACTCACTTGGCGACGTTTCTGCCGTATTGACCTGGATGCAAAAGTGCCTGACTCGACAACCCTCATCAAAGCACGCAAGCGGTATGGCGACTCCATGACCGAAGCGTTAAACGCGTCCTTACTACAATCGCTACAAGAGAAACAACTCTTACGCACACGTAAGTTAGAACGGACACCACCGTCATCGAATCGGACATTCACCATCCGACGGATGCGACACTGCTTCAAGACGGGATCACGACGATGAACCGTCTCATGAAGCATGTCCGTAAAGTCGCTTCCCATGCCGCGCAAGGCTTTGAGGACAAGAGCCGGGAAGTAAAAAACGGGATCCTTTCCATCGCCAAATTGCTTCGCCGCCGCACCCGGCAATCCTGGGAAGACATTAATGCGATCACGGAAAACGTAGCTGACCTTGCGGAGAGCGTCAGCACGCAGGTCGAACAGGCAGCCGAAGCCATTAAAGAGCGAGGCAAGGCGACTACTTCCCTACTAAAAGGCAAGCTCTCCGCTGCAGCGGCACTAACGCGCAAACTGGTGGCCCAAGCGCGTGAAGTCGTCTCCGGCAATCGCGTCATTCCCGACCGGATCGTGAGTTTCTTTGACCCGGAGGCAAGGCCAATTAAGAAGGACAAACTCGGCAAAACAGTCGAATTTGGCTACAAAGTTCGTATCGACGAAACGGAGAGTGGTTTCGTCACCGGTTATGAACTCTACTCGGGAAATCCATCTGACGATGACTTGCTTCTTCCAGCCATTGAGCAGCATATCGCTCGCTTCGGTGCTGCTCCACACGCCGTTGCAACTGATCGCGGTTTCGCAAGTCGGGCAAATGAGAAGTCGGTTGAAGCGCTTGGTGTTGCCCGCATCAGTCTACCGACCCGCGGGAAAAAGAGCAAGAAACGAAGTGAATATGAGAAGCAACTCTGGTTTCAGGACCTGCAGCGCTACCGCGCTGCAGGTGAAGCGAAGATTAGTTTGCTGAAACGCAAGTACGGCCTAGGACGAAGCCGGTACAGGTGCCTTGCCGGCTCTAAAACCTGGGTCGGCTTTGGAATCTGGGTTCATAACCTCAGAAGGGCCGCCAAAATGGCCAAATAACAGCAAAATGACACTACTGGTGAAGTAACCAGCTCAACCGAGCCCCTTAATCGAGGATATGCCTTTTAGAAAGTGAATTAATCAGGGGTAACTAACTAATCATTTGGAATATGAGATCCCTGACCAAGATTTAAGTTTCAGTATGGTTAACATGCCAAGTATTCCGCATAGCAAGGTGGTTCTGAAAAATGTTAAAAGAAGGATGTAGTATCAATAGACAACATATCCTACCCTGAGTCTGTTGTCTAATGGGGTGACCACTACTTTACATGTGACAGTGGTAAAGCTTCAGTTTTCAACTTTCCCATTTGATGCACCATCCGCTACAAAAGATCGTTGGGACCTATAAAGAAGCCTTATCAAAACCCTGTAAATCCTCCATACAATCGAATTAACCAAATTGTGATTTGGGTCATTTTATCGGTGTACAGCAAAATACCTGTGGCCACCATTAATGCTCCGCCAACCTTCATCATTTGGCTTGAATATTTTAGAATCCACTTTACCTTCCCGATAAAAAAGGCCATAACAAAGAATGGAATACTGAATCCGAAGGAATAAGCAAAGACATACCCTAATGCTTGATCCGGGTTTGTTACGCCGAGTGCAAACACAGCGGAAAGGATCGGTCCGATGCATGGTGTCCATCCCGCCGCATATATCGTACCGACAAGAACAGACCCGAGGTAACCTGTCGGCTTATTCTTCATCTCGAACCGAAACTCTTTCATAAATAATTTAGGTTGAAATATATTTAACATAATGAGACCCATTACAATTACGAAAACAGCCCCTAATTGCCTGATTAGATCTTGATAATCCGAAAACAATCCGCCAATCCAACTTGCAGAGAGTCCTAGAGCAAGAAATATCAATGAAAATCCAATGATAAAAAAGAACGTATGATATAATGCCTGACGGTGAAGATTGGCCTTTCTCTCCGTTAGATCCTTCACAGACACCCCAGTAATGTATGATAAAAATGACGGGTATAAGGGCAGACAGCATGGAGAGATGAAAGACAAAAAACCGGCACCAACAGCAAGCCAAAGTGTAATATCCGAGGTGTTCAAAGTTATCTCCTTTCTACTCTAATCCTTAATTTATGTTTCTATCGCCTTCTCTTTTTTCGATTGTCGAAACGAATGAAGGATAATCAGTGCAGACCCGATTACGATAAAGCAGTCGGCAACATTGAAAATCGGATAATTAAACAATCGGAAATGAAGCATATCGACAACTTCGCCTTTGAGCGCTCTATCGACAAAATTCCCCAAAGCTCCACCCAGCACAAACGACAGTCCAATAGAAAGAAGCGTATTTTCACGATAAACTTTCCTCAAATAAACAAGAAGCCCGATTACAACTATTACCGTCACGAGAATAAAGAATACTCTTTGGTTTTGCAAAATTCCGAAGGCAGCGCCTCGATTTCGATGAGAAGTCAGGTGAAACACGTTTGGAATCAAAGGAATCGACTGACCTAAGCTCATATAGGTAACCACAGCCCATTTCGTCAATTGGTCTGTTGCTAAAGCTAAGACGGCAAGTACATAATATCGCAGCAAATCCATCATCCCCCTGCATAAATCAAATAATAATTTAAATATTAGTTTATACTGAACCTAGTTGTCAAAGTAAGATTTTCCTCATGGTTCAGTCTCTCTTTTCATAAGCATCATCCTTCGGAACAGTTTCTTTATACCAAGGATTAATATTGAGTCTAGCATCACCTTTTGGCATTCCACACCGAGGTATAGAGATATAACATGTCGTCAAGAAGTCGTTGGTTCGCATTCTGGATTCATTTGCGTGTATACTTGATTGCGACTGAATACTACCATTTAGCCGTTACCATACCGTTCGACCAGAATAAAGTCTCAATACGCTGATTTCTGTCGCCACTCCAAGAAGAAAGAGCCAGGGGATTCACCCCCGGCTCTCCCCAAATGTCTGCCCCTTATTCTTTGATTCGCATAAGCCGCAGACCATATAACGCAACCAATAGGGTTGCCCCCATATCGGAAAGGATCGCAATCCAAAGCGTCAACCAGCCCGGAATTACCAGCAGTAAGGCAATAAATTTAATCGCTATTGCAAAGGTAATGTTTGCTTTAATTGTACTCAACGCTTTGCGACTAAGTTTAATTGCAAAAGGAAGTTTTCTTAAATCGTCACCCATTAAAGCAACGTCTGCGGTTTCCAAAGCGGTATCCGTTCCTGCTCCGCCCATGGCAATCCCGACAGTAGATGCAGCTAAAGCGGGAGCATCATTCACACCATCGCCAACCATAGCTACGTTCCCGTACTCGGATCTTAGCTGTTTAATAAAATCTAACTTATCCTGCGGTAGCAGCTCGGCCTGAACATCCGAAACACCGACATGGGAGCCGATCGCACTTGCCGTTCCTTTGTTATCGCCGGTAAGCATGATTGTTTTCTTAATGCCAAGTTGATGTAACTTCTGAATGACTTCCTTACTCGATTCCCTCACTTCATCCGCAACCGCAATCACGGCAAGCATTTCTTTATCCGTTCCAATCACCATGGCCGTCTTGCCTTCATTTTGAAGGGCGGTAACGTTTTGCTCGATAAGATCAGAGCTCGAGGCAAACATTTCCTTAAAGAGCTTCGGACTCCCGATATAATAGGTCGTCCCGTTTACAGTACCCTTAATTCCTTTACCTGTGATCGAGGAAAAGTCATCAACAACTACGTCGGAATAAGAAATGTTCTCCTCCTCTGCTTTTCTCATGATTGCTGAAGCGAGAGGATGCTGGGAGCGATACTCTAACGCCGTGATGATGGACAACAGTTCCTTTTCATTCGCTTGCTTGCTGATTACGTTAAAATCCGTCACAACGGGAACGCCCTTGGTGAGGGTGCCCGTTTTATCAAAGGCAATGGCCTTTAATGCACCCATCTCCTCCAAATAAACGCCGCCTTTGATCAGAACGCCCTTCTTGGCCGCGTTTCCGATCGCGGAAACAATGGATATCGGCGTCGAGATGACCAGTGCGCAAGGACAACCGACAACGAGAACAGCAAGGCCTTGATAGATCCACGTTGCCCAATCTGCACCGAGGAAGAGCGGCGGAATGACAGCAACCAGTGCGGCAATTACCATGATGATCGGGGTGTAATACTTCGCGAATTTTTCAACGAAAGCTTGGGACGGCGCGCGTTCGCCTTGCGCTTCCTCAACAAGATGAATAATTTTAGATATTGTCGTATCCTCGACCAGCTTGGTTACCTTTACCTCCAGCAAGCCTTCTTCATTGAGTGTTCCCGCAAATACATCGTCATCAACCGTTTTCTCAACAGGTACAGACTCGCCGGTGATGGCTGCTTGATTAACGGCGGAGTAGCCGCTTACCACCACGCCGTCCATCGCAATTTTTTGGCCGGGTTTGACGATCATGATGTCTCCGACCGCGATATCATTGACATGGACCATCATTTCTTGCCCGTTCCGCTTCACAAGGGCTTCTTTCGGAGCGATGTCCATCAAAGAACGAATGGATTGCCTGGCCCGATCCATGGAGAAACGTTCAAGCGCTTCGCTAATGGCAAACAGAATGACAACAATCGCAACTTCCGCCCATTCCCCGATAATAGCCCCACCTATAACAGCCACGGTCATGAGGGTTTTCATGTCAAATTCAAAGCGAATTAGATTTTTAAATCCGATTTTAAAGAGTGTAAATCCGCCAATTACCATCGATGCTACAAATAATAATATCGTAACGAGGTTTTCATCCCCATTCACATTGCTGGAAACATAACCAAACAATAATAATAAAGTTGCATTCAATAAAGCGCTATGCTTTTTAAAGAACGGTTCGTTTACTTCTTTTTTGACCTCTTGTGTTGCTTCCCGTACTGATTTTTCTGGGTTTACTTTGAGATTCTCGAAAGCACCGGCTTTTTCAAGTTCTTCTATTGAGGCATTTCCATAAACGGCGATTTTTGAAGCGCCGAAATTCACCTTTGCGTCTTTAACCCCCGGAAGTTGCTTTACATTATTCTCAAACTTCCCTGCACAATTCGCGCAGGTAAAGCCCTCAACTCGATAGACGTTTTGTTTACCCTGAAATGCCTCTTGTTCGGCCAATGTAATGACCTCCTTTGGTAAATGTATAAATTGACTGCTTCGGTATCATCTGACCTTCAAAATATTTATTTTGTCAGCAAAGCAGCTTTTCTTTGATGGTCAATTGCCATACGGATCAACTGCTTCAGTTGCTCATCTTCCAAAGAATAAAACACCAATTTTCCTTCTTTACGATAGTTCGCGATCCCCATATTGCGAAGGAGTCGAAGGTGATGCGAAGTTGCCGCCATACTGGAGCCAATGATGTTTGCCACATCGCAAACACACAGTTCTTGCTCATCGCAAAGGGCATACGCAACCTTTAACCGCGTTTGGTCAGCGAGCACCTTAAAAACTTGGGACATATCTTGAAAATCGTGTTTACTTAATTTTTCCTTGACACGATTAACCTTATGCTCGTCATAACAAAAAATATCGCATGCATCTTGATTCTTCATCTAATCACCTCAATATAATATGCATTTGAATATTATATTATCCTTATGCCATAATTTTGTCAAAGGAAAACACAGGCTAAACATGAATGGGATGGCCAAGAGCAACTTCTGCAGCTTCAGCCGATAACTCCCCAAGTGTAGGATGCGCATGAATCGTAAGGGCTATATCTTCCATTGTCGTTCCCATTTCAATCGCAAGGGCAATCTCCGGAATCAAGTCAGACGCATTTGTGCCTACGATTTGCCCGCCAAGGATCAAACCTGTTTTCTTATCGCCAACCAGCTTGATGAATCCCTCAGACGCACTCAAAGAGAGAGCACGCGCATTTGCCGCAAACGGAAACTTGCCAACCATAATGTCATATCCATTCTCCTTGGCCTCGGGTTCGCTAAGTCCTACGGAGGCAATTTCCGGATCGGAAAACACGACCGCAGGTATCCCTTTATAATCGAAA
The DNA here is from genome assembly GCF_036577605.1 of Paenibacillus sp. GYB004. NCBI lineage: Bacteria > Bacillati > Bacillota > Bacilli > Caryophanales > Paenibacillaceae > Paenibacillus > Paenibacillus sp. GYB004. The sequence continues at coordinate 121,952 of NZ_JARBDB010000025.1, read as the reverse complement.
GCACTTGGCTGGCCAGCTATGGCTTCAGCAACCACTTTTCCTTCGTATGAAGCTTTATGCGCCAGTGCAGGGCCAGGGATAATATCGCCAATCGCATAAATGTGAGGAATGGATGTTCGCCCTTGTTGATCGACTTCGACCAGTCCCCGGTCTCCAATTTTTACCCCAATCCGGTCAAGACCAAGTTCGCCATCAGTATTGGGTCGGCGTCCTACTGTCACAAGAACATAATCGGCCATCACTTGTTGTTCGGTCTGATCTACCGTAAAGGTAACCGTGATTTCATCAGCCGACTGTTGGGCTGATTGAGCCATGGCGTTCGTATATACCGTAACGTCAAGGGAATCAAGATTTTTTTTGACAATCCGGGTAATTTCACTCTCGAATCCAGGCAGAATCGACGGTGAACCTTCCAAAATGGTTACGTTCGTGCCGAACTTCGCGTACATTTGGCCAAGCTCAATACCGATATAGCCGCCGCCGATGACGACCATCCGCTCAGGGATTTCGGTAAGGGTGAGTGCTTCCGTGGAGGATAAAATTCGATTTCCATACGGGAATGCTTTTAATTCAATTGGGCGCGATCCGACAGCAACGATACAATCGTCAAATTGGTATCGGAGCGATTCTTGTTCATTATAAAGACGGGCTTCCCGATCATTTATGAACATCGCCTCTCCTTTGAAGACCGAGATTTTATGCTTTTTGAGTAAGGATTGAATACCCGTTTTGAGGCGATTCACCACTTTCGACTGTTTCCACTGTTGAATCTGTGAAAAATCAATATCAACGCCTTTCGCTTTTAACCCGGATATGCCGCTTTCCAGCATTTGTTCATAACGATGCGCCGCTGATATCAGCGCTTTGGACGGCACGCAACCGCAATTGAGACATACACCTCCGAGTTCCGATTTTTCCACTAGCAACACTTTCTTGCCAAGCTGCGCAGCTCGTATCGCTGCAACATACCCCCCGGAACCACCGCCAATGATCAATAACTCAATATGCTGACTTGCATCCCCTACTACCATTGTGTTTCCCTCCAGTTCGTGATTTCGATATTCGTGAACATTACCCAAACAATTTCAAGAGATATGCAAATGAATCACCATGCAGCATGATCGAAATGCCTAATGCGATAAACACCAGTGGAACAATGACACTTCCGTACTTTTCCAGAATCTTTAGAATGGCTGGGAAGCTTGCCAGCCGATACGCCAGGAAACACCATACCGCGACCATCAAAAGGAACACAATCGCAATGGATAAAAGTGACGCATTCCCCTGGGTCGTAAAATACGGGATGTATATGCCCAGGTTATCCCCCCCGTTGGCAAAGGTAATCGCAGCGACTTTACCAGTTAGTGGTCCAAACAAACGATTGTTTAATGGTTGTGACTTTAGATCGCCCAATTTCTCAAGCGCTTCCTCTGCCTCATCTTCTTCCTCCTTTTTGAGGAACATTCGGATACCGAGATAAATCGGTATCAGCCCGAGAAAACCGGCCCATTCGGGTGGCAAAAATGTAAAACCGAAAGCCCCTAATAGGCTCAATATAACGAGCAATCCGAACCCAAGATATTGCCCTAGAACAACTTGTGTGTGCCGCGCTTTCTCAATCTGTGCGAAAAAGATCATCAGCACAAAAATGTCGTCAACGTTTGTCACGATGAACGTGCCAATAGCGGAAAGAATTAGTGTGAGTGACATTGCGATTTGCTCCATCCAATTGTAGATTTACATGTTCTTATATCCAAATAATTATTTGATTAAACATTACAATTTAACAAAGGTTTACTCCGGCCAGCTATTTGGGGCAGTAGGCGCGAAGCTAACTTCACCGCAATGCTGGCTTATTTCTTCGCTTTGTATAAAGAAAGAGTTCCGTATACTGTCATGAACCTATCCGTCTCTTTAGATTTAGCAAACCCGGCCTTATCGATAATTTGCGGTATCAGGCCATTTACATTATCTGCTGTCGTTTTAAAACCATCGAGGATTTGGATTGAAAGGAACGCAATGCGCATGAGCCGATTTTGCGCCTTTCCCCAATCCGCTATGTGAAGTTCACCTTGTGGTTTAAGTACACGAAAAATTTCTTTTAGTGTTCGGAGTTTATTTTCTAAAGTCAAATGATGAAACATTAGACTTGTGACAACACGATCAAATGAATGATCAGGGTAGGGAAGTTCAAACGACATTCCTTGATTAAATACGATGTCCATTCCCATATCCACTGCTTTTTTCTCTGCAATTTGGAGAACATTCGGATCAATATCGAGTCCGGTCACTTCTGCTTTCGGGTAAGCTTGTTTTAAAAGAAGGGTTAATGTACCGGTCCCGCATCCTAGATCAAGTACTCGCTGCCCCGAACCAACTTGAATTTGTCTAATTAATTTGTTCTTGAAGGTAGACTCCCTCATTGTCCATCGTAATATCGGATCATAAAATGATGTAAGCCAATGAAAACGTAGTGCAGGAATAAAATCTGTTTCTGTATCTTTCCTTTTACTCATCTTTTCCCTCAATTCTAGCCGTATGGCCATGTGATAACATAGTGTATCGTTTTACATTAGTTCAAACCAAAAGCGATAACAAACATTGCCTAAGTAGCAGGACGCATTACATCTTTATCATGTCTTAAGTATTTTTTCCTTCTAGTGCAAGTTGTACCTTTCCGACTTTAGGCTTGTCATAACAATAAACATGAGTCCTTTACTTTCTCGCTTATATCCTCACCTCAACAATCAAATGATATTTTGATTACTATAATACAACAAACCCAGAGGTTATTCAAACATATATTTGATTATTCCTTGATGTCAGAAAAAGTATTCAAGTTCCGAAAATATTTTTGGTATCGGAACTTCAATACGACCACACTACTCAATTGCCATGTTTTATAAGAAGAGATAAACTAACATTAGCGGTATCTAGGTACCAAGTAAAAAGAGGAAAAGGTTTCTGGAACCTCCCTGAAACCCGGTTAAGGAGTGCATTTTATATGGATTGCTGCGCACCATCCAGCATTGTGGAACCTGCCAAAATCAATTGTCCTTCCTGCGGCGAGAAAGGTAAAAGCGTACCTCTCATTACACTAAAGTCTTTGCTTAAAGCTTCCTTTTTGGAAACTATCGAACCAGATAACCCGTATTATTTCTGTCCAAACTCGTCATGTAATACCGTATATTTCAGTGGTACGCATTCGCAAACATTTGAAGAAGACACCTTGAAAGTACCCGTATTCCAAAAGAATTCTAACCTAGATATACCCGTTTGCTATTGCTTTGATTGGACGAGAGATCGTCTGATTCAAGCAGTTAGCCATAATCAGCATCCTATTGAGCATATAAAAGATCAGGTCCAATCGAATCGCTGTGGCTGCGAAGTAAACAACCCTCAAGGGGCCTGCTGCTTGGGCAATGTTACCGCGTATTTACGAAGTTTAAAATAACGAAAGTGAAGAAATATATGTAAAATCAGCCTATCCCCCGGAAGTTGGGGGGATAGGCTGATTTCGTATCGATGTAATTAGCTCGCCATAGCTCTACAAGCCTTCGCGCAAGAAAAACAAGCTTCGGCACAACGCTGACAGTGCTCATGCTCATGCTTTTTGCACTCATTCCCACATGCTTCGCAAACATCGGCGCAAATCCGGCAAAGCTCCTTCGCGTAGGAACTGTTATGGGACATCGCTTGCGCAGCAAAAGCACAGATGTCGGCGCACTCCCGATCCAGTCGGATACATTGTTTCATCATCATAAGGTTCTCTTCATTCAAACAAGCGTCATAACAGTGATTGCATTCCAGCATACACTTTAGACATTCATCGATACAATGTTGAAATTGTTCATGTGACATGAGTTTTGCCCTCCATTCCAAATGTTGTTCCTTTTATGTTTTACCCAAACGAGCTGATTTGATACACTTACAAACGGGTTTTTCTTAAAGCCAGTTCTTACCGCTATATAAAAGGCAACACCTATGATAGCGGCCATGAATAACGCACAAAACAGCATCATAACCCATGGCCATCCATCATAATTGCCCATCATCGTCGGACACCTGCTCTCTTTTAGGAACTTGCAGTCGGCCGCATCATCAATGCTTCATACCCGGCGTGTCATATTGCCGCCCTCGGTTGTACCCTCACTTGGTTTAGGTGATGGTTTCCGCCTTCGTATTGCTGTCGCCATGTCCGCCGTGACCTTCTCCAGTCTCCGATACGATCTCCAGCATGGAATCGATCTCCCCTTGTGCCGCGGCTGTCAACGAATCCTCACTACCCGTTAACCAAGCATGATTATATGGCCCTTCCGTTGGTTCCTTTTTATATTTCGGTTGATCCGACATGACATAGGACATCACCGTATCCGGCAGCTTGCCTTTGTCCGTCCAGAGAAGCGCTGCATGTTTGCCTAAATGCGAGAATGGAGCCGCCGCGAGTGCCAAGGCTCGGAATCCTTATGACGAACGAAAAGTTATGACCCGTGTTGTGATTCCCCAGCCAAAACCGGTTGCCGAATCTTTATACTTCGCGAAGGCCGCGGCATTCGCATATGGGTCATTGCCCGCAATACGAACCACTTTCCCGAACTGACCTAATTGTTCTTGAACTTTGACCGAAATAACCGACTCTGGCCCGAGCAAATAAATATTGGCTTTTCCGCCCCGTGTCTTTAAAGCATCCACGGTTTCTTGCGGAACCTCATCCTTTTTAACATAAAGCAGCGGCTCCGGCATATGAGCAATCCAATTCACCGCTGGCATCGTATATTCTTCGCTGTCCATAGAACCAATGATGACCGAAGGCGGATTTTCCTTCGCGACAGCGGTATAATAAGCATCTACGGCTTTGGCTACGGCCGCCGGGTTGCCCCCTGCAATCTTGTCCGTCTTATAGCCTAGCGCTTTTACCTGTTCCTCTACCTTGGGATCAAGATCCCCGACCAATATAACCTGGGTGCACGGACATGAATTCAAAGTTACTGCTACCGACGGACAACCTGTAAACAATCCAGGTATCCTGAAAGATAATGTCGTAAGTATTGCCCCAGGAGAGCGTTACGATATTGAATTTGTAGCTAGTAATCTGGGCCAATGGTTGATCGAGGACCATGGCGACAAAGCTGCTGTTAAAGGGATGAAAGCCACGATTGCTTATGAAGGAGCTCCCGCCGGTTCCGACAAAGCGAATGAAGCAGAAAAGCTGACGGCTGTCGATATGAGCCGTTACGGCCAAGCAGGCAAAGCCAATTTTTCGTTAGATCAGAAGTATACGTTGGAATACACGATGAATTTGAATACCGAAATGAAAAACGGTGAAATGGTCTACACCATAAACGGAAAAACGTTTCCGGAAACTGAACCGATAAACGTCAAAAAAGGAGATACCGTCAAGGTTCGCCTTGTCAATAACTCGAAAACTGACGACCATCCGATGCACCTGCACGGTCACTTCTTTCAAGTGCTAAGCAATAACGGGAAACCGCTTGAAGGATCTCCGATCATAAAGGATACGTTGAATTTGAAGCCGGGCGAAGAATACGTTGTCGCATTCGAAGCAGATAATGAAGGGAACTGGATGTTCCACTGTCATGATCTACATCACGCTTCTGCCGGCATGGTAACGGAGCTGAAATATACAGACTATAAGACCAATTTTGTTGCAGACCCGAATGCAGGGAATAAACCGGAATAATGGTCAGGGGATGGCTTCAAGCCATCCCCTGATTCCTATTCTCTGCATCGTCTTTTGAAGCAACAGGCGATTGCTTGTTCCGTCCACTTGCTCCCTCATACTCCCTCACTCGCCGGTAAAACGTCGGTTTTTTCATACCAATTCTTCGCATTGCCTCGGTTGCCGTGATTTGCCCTCCTTTCCATTCCCGGTATGTTCGGATAAACTTATCGTCAATTTCCTGCCTTGGCCTCCCGAACGTTACGCCATCCGCTCGGGCAACTTCGATCCCTTCCGCCTGCCGCTGCCGGTTCTTTTTCCGTTCCTGCTCGGCCACATATGCCAGCAGGCTTAAAAACTGGTCCTCCATGACTTTGCCGAAATCACCCATTTGTTTGAACTTTCGGGAATCGAACAGCGTTTCGTTATCCAGACATACGATGTCTGCGCCGATCTCCCGCGTAATAGCTTTCCATTCGGCAATTATGCCGTCGTAATCTCGGCCCAGCCGATCCAGCGCATCCAGGTAAACCAGGTCACCCTCTCTAATCATCAGACGCATTGCCTGATAGCGCGGCCGCTCAAAATCCTTGCCGCTCTGCTTGTCAACAAATATGTATCTTTCATCGACGCCCAGCTCCCGGAACTTGACGAGCTGCCGTTCCAGATTTTGGTCTTTTGCCGATACCCGTCCATAAGCCAGCTTCAAGTACCCCCACTCTCCCCTAATTACGTCTCAAAATGTAGTCGTTTGAAACGAAACGTTTCTAAAGTGATTTTAATACATTTTGACACGCATAAACAGAGCAAAAAAATATGTATCAAAAAGCATGCTTTCTGACACAGTCTGAACCCCAAAAAGCCGTCGAAGTAATCGACGGCCAATTTAGGTATAACATGTGTAGTACTCACTTTTCTATTTCCCTTTGGAACGAGAAAAAGCAGGCATGGAGCGTGCTGCAGAGCTCCCAAGCCGAATTGGGGGTGGGAACGTTCTGAGTGCGAAATGAGTTGTATAGAAACAATAATCGAAATACGTGAGCTTACCAAAACATTCGGCAGTTTTACGGCGTTGGATCGGATCTATCTATTTAGTTTTACGAAACTTAGGAAATAAAACAAGTTGCCACTATCAATCGGCAGCCATTCAAAAAACTAGCTGGTCTTGACCCCGAGCTACATATTCGTATAGGAATCTAGCATCCTCCCCTACTCCGCCGATCAGAGCCGATCCGCGGCGGTTTTGCCAAGGGAGCCCCAAGAAAAACAATCCTTCTATGGGGCTTACGCCGCGTCGATGAACAGGCTTTCCACTGGGTTGAACGACGCCAGGAATGTGAATCCAGCCATAATCGGAGATGAAGCCGGTCCCCCAAATCACATTGTCGACCTTTAATTCGCTCTGATCCTGAAACCAAATGGTACGGCCGGCTGCCTTAACTGCACGCGGCTTCGTGAGGATCACGCGCCGATCGGATAAGATTTTCAATTCCTTGCCGAAAATCGGATCCGGTTGTTTGCTTAACCAACGTCCAAATGGCGACGAAATGGTGGCTTTCATAACTCCCGACTTATGAAACCACCAAAAAATACTTTTGCCGGCCAGTTCTACAGGCATAAACTTCGGTTGATGGCCCATGGAGATCAACACGTCGCGAGTTTTGGATAGCTCTACCGCAATTTGAGCTCCCGAATTACCGGCTCCCACTACCAGTACGTTTCCTTCCTTCAGTTGCTTGGGATTGAGATAGCTCGACGTGTGCACCTGATAAACGTCATTCGATAGGGAATTTGCCATACTCGGGATGAAAGGTTTTTGAAAAGGTCCTGTCGAAACAATGACTTTCTTGGCCAAATAAATGCCCCGACTTGTTAGCGCTTTGAAACCATCGGGCGTCTTCTCCAGTCTAAGTACCTCTGTCTGCAAATGAACAGGAAGCTGAAACGTCCCCGCATAAGTTAGTAGATAGTCGGCAATTTCATCCTTCGTTGCATACCCGCTGGAGAAGCCTTGAAGATCTAATCCGGGCAACGAACTGAACCAACGTGGTGTAAATAATATTAAGGAATCGTACCGATTGCGCCAAACCTCACCAATTTGGCTTCCTCGGTCGATGATGGCGAAGGTAAGTGAAGGCTGATGCTTGCTCAAATAATGTCCCATTGCGAGGCCGGCTTGACCGGCCCCGATTACCAAAACGTCTACATTCAGTTCAATCATATTATCCCATCCTAATATAGGAAACCGCGAAAGCTCCCTCTTTAACGTTTCATCCGTAATAATCTCATGCTATTGAAAATAACCAACAATGCGGCCCCGGTATCGCTGAGCACGGCGATCCAAAGCGTAAGCCAGCCGGGAAAAATAAAGGCTAACGCTACAAACTTGACGATTAAGGAAAACACTATATTTTGCTTGATAATCCGTTTGGCTTTCCGGCTCAGTCGGATCGTATGCGGCAGCTTTTCCAGATTATCGGCCATCAGGACGATATCGGCCGTTTCCATGGCCGTGTCGGTTCCGGCGCCGCCCATAGCAATTCCCAGATTAGCCGTTGCTAAGGCGGGAGCATCGTTAATGCCGTCGCCAACCATGGCTAGGGTGCGGCCTTCTTTTTGAATTTGCTGGACCGCTTTCACTTTGTCTTCCGGAAGCAGCTCGGCAAAGAAACGATCGACCCCCGCTTGCCGCGAGATGTTTTGCGCCGTTCCTTTATGATCGCCGGTTAACATGACCATTTGCTTGATTCCCGTATGTTTGAGCTTTTGAATGGCAGTCACCGTCATATTCCGCAAGGAGTCGGAAACCGCTATGAGACCGTGCAGTTTGGTGCGCGTTCCAACCAAGACGAGTGTATGGCCCTCTTGCTGCAAACGATTGACGGAGCTTTCCGCACTTCCTAGAGCCACTCCAAGCTCTTGAAACAGCTTTAGATTGCCCGCGAAATACTCGGTGCCTTGAATGGTAGCCTGTGCTCCTTTTCCTACGATCGCTTTAAACGCTTCACCTTGCAAAGTGGGAATTTGTCTATGTTGAGCATACATAACGATGGCCTTCGCGATCGGATGCTGTGAGTACTCCTCAATGGTCCGCACTACGGAAATCAACTGCTCTTCTGAGCCTTCATAACTGGCGAGATGGGAGACAACCGGTTTTCCTTCTGTTAAAGTTCCGGTTTTATCAAACGCGATGGCATCGACCGTACCGGCAATCTCAAGAGCAACTCCGCCCTTGATCAATACGCCGTTCCTCGCTGCATTGCCGATAGCCGATACGATCGCTACAGGTGTTGAGATAACTAGTGCGCATGGACAGGCTACAACAAGCAATTCCAGTCCTTTATAAAACCAATCCCCCCACGATCCCCACCCGAATAGCGGCGGAAACACCATGACTACGAAAGCCAGTACGAATACGACAGGCGTATAAACAGCGGCAAATTTATCGACAAACGCTTGGGTAGGCGCTTTTTTCTCTTGAGCTTCCTCGACCAGATGAATTATGCGCGATAAGGTGGAATCTTCGGCCAGTTTAGTCACTTTTACTTCGAGAGAGCCGTGCTCATTGATTGTCCCTGCGTAAACAGGGTCCCCCGGCTCTTTATCGACCGGAATAGACTCGCCTGTGATGGGGGCTTGATTCACGCTAGATATTCCGTTAACGATTTCGCCGTCCAAGGGGATCTTCTCACCGGGTTTAACGACAATCATTTGCCGGCGTTGAATCTCCTCAACCGGCTTGCGAACAAGCCCATCCCCGGTTTGTACCCACGCCTCCGGAGGAGCAAGATCCATCAGACTTCGGATAGAGTTTCGTGTCCGCTCGATGGATTTGTTTTGCAGAAAAATACCAAGCGAGAACAACCAAACGACGGTAGCTCCTTCCAGCCATTCGCCGATCAGGACGGCTCCGATCGCTGCCGCTGACATTAACACATTCATATCGAGCGATTTGCTCTTTATGGCAAAATAAGCGCTTTTGACCGGTTTATAACCCGCGAGAATCATCGATACCAAATACAAGAGGGTCGACAAGCTTTGGGTCATTCCGATCATTTCATCCAAAAAACCTATCGCCAGTAATGCGCCGGATAACACAGTTACTGAGGCGCCTTGTTTCTTATCTGCTGGCGTTTGTTGACCCTTGCGACTTGCAGGAAAAGCTTTGAATCCAATCTTCGTCATTTCTGATACAACATCAACCGAAGGATCGTGCTCAATTTTCATCTTGCCCGATGAGAAGTTGACACTTACCTGTTGTACACCCGGGTTGGATTCTAAATGCTTCTCGATGGTCATTGCACAAGCTCCGCAATCCATCCCTTCTATTGTATAAATCCGGCTGTTAGAGGAAGCTTCCACTGCTTCAGCCGTAAATCCAATTTTACTCATTTCCTCAGGAATCCGATCAAAATGGGACGGATGACCTACGTGAACCTGCATTTTTCCAGTACCATAGTTCACTTTGACACCTTGGATATGCCCGATTCCCTTTAAGTGTTTTTCAATCGTCACCGCACATGAAGGACAATCCATTCCCTGAACAATGTAATCTTTTTGAATACCGGTATTCACCTCAAGTAAGGGCTGGCTCTCATCGTCGGCTTGGGAACAGGAGCCCCCGGAGCAGCAGGAATCTTTAGTTTCGTTCTGCTCCATTAAGACCGGCCTAACAGGCAAGCTTCTCTTGAACTTTACTTCTTTCGGTTTGGAGCAAGAATCGTCCTCGCAGCATGCTGACTGTTGTTGATTCGCCTGTTTTGTATCTTGCCCTGTCGAATTGTCCGATGCGGGGGACGACGATATTTCAGTAAAAGAAATTGTTTTTTTAAATTTTGGTTTTGGTGTATCGGAGCAGGTGCCGCTCTGACAGCACGAACTGCCGTCTTCTCGATCGTCCTTCATCAGGATAAGCCTCCCTTGGAATCCGCCAGCAGCTTATCGTTCGTTTCGCAGCACGCCACCCTGTCCTCGACATGACTTAGCGCAGAATCAAACATCGTCAGGAGCTGCTTCATCTGCTCGTTTTTCATGGAGTAAAACACGTATTTCCCCTCTTGTCGAGATTCGACGATTCCACAGCCTTTTAAACAGCCCAAATGCTGGGAGATGTTCGACTGGTTCCCTTGAATTTCATCAACAATTTGGGAGACGGTTTTTTCGGAATCGAATATGCAGGACAAGATTTGGAGACGGGTCCGGTCTGCAAATCCGCGGATAAACTTGACTTTCACGTCTAAAAAATCGAGCGACAATTTGAATGCCCCCTTTAACATATTAGCAAGTTCTAATTTGTTAGCATACCTTCATTATATTAGCGTTTTCTAATATGTGCAACTATTCATATAAAAAATCATATGTATCTATTGATTGTCTGCTTCTCCTTCAGGTTTAACTTGTCCAGCAGAAAAACGCCCCGCTATCCAGCGGGACGTTGGTCTTTATTGCGATTATGAAGTTCGGTTAAAAATTAACCATTAGCGCTGTCACATACATCACTAACACGCCTAATGTAATTCCGCTGAAGTTAGCCCAAGATACCGGAGCGTAACCCTTTTCCGCCGACTCCTTCAAAATCATTTTGGAAATGACATAAATGACCTGCAATATTGCTCCAGCCCCAATTCCGAAGAAAAGTGCGGCAAACGTCGGATTAAAAATGAATCCGCCTGTCCATGTACCCAATATGGCCGGTGCGCCGGCAATGGCTGCCAGAGAGACGAACGTCTTCCAAGTCGGCCGATCCTTCAGTAGCGGAGCTGCAATTCCTACACCTTCAGTAATGTTATGGAGAGTGAAACCGATCACCAAAAACGTGCCTAGCGCAGACTCCCCTACAGCAAAAGCGGCTCCGATTGCCAAACCCTCGCCGAAATTGTGCAATCCAATTCCCGAGGCAAGCTTATATGAAACGCCTTTGCCGTCCCCATTCAACTTCCGGGTGTTCATTTGGTCGACCGCGATTAAAAACAAGAAACTAATTAGCGCACCGAACCACACGAGGCCAGAACCTTGAAATACACCCGGCGCCTCGACGGCCATCTCGAACCCTTCCTCGAACGTATCGATAAACAAGAAAAATAACAATCCAACGGTGAACGCAAGGATGGCATGCATTCCTTTCATCGTAAAGCGCCGCATGAACGGATACCACAATAACCCCAGCCCAACCGGGATAATCCCCACATAAAAACCGATCAAAGCATACTGAGCGAATCGGTTTGCATCGGGAACCGGCGTTTGTGCCGCAACTTCTACAGCTCCGGTAAAAATCAATCCGTTCGATGTAATAAATTTAATTTCATGCGGATCGCCGGTCACCCATGGATACGGGATTTGCACGGTTGCCTGGCCAAAACGCTTCAAGGTCGGACTTGGATCATATGAAGCGTTCCAAAAGGAATCATCAACCACGACTTGAGCAATCGTTACGTCTTCAGGCCCCGAGTTTAACACTTTCACTTCAAATCCGTCGTCCGTCAGCTTGATTTTCTCGACATTCAACACTTCAATCGGAGCTGCAGGTTCGTTTTCCACGCCTGTCCCCATGAAGGCGATTGCCGTAACCAGAGTGATAAGTAAAAGAAGCGGAACAATCCCAAGGAGAATCATTTTTCCTTTACCCTTCGATACTTTCCGATTCACAGAGTTTAATTCCAAGTTGCTCATGGCCGGCTTCCTCCTTTCTTATTCCGCTACAAAGAATCCCATCCAACCCAGTTCGGCAAACTCGCTTTGGTGGGCATGAAACATGTACCGACCCGGTTCAGGGAAGATAATTTCCATAATGCCCCTCTCCCCTTGGCATTGCATAATTGTATCCGTAAATTGGGGGCGGGCTTCAGGATCGGCGCCAGTTGCGTAATAATTAAAATAATTGGCATGCAGATGAAAAGAATTGATAAGGTCAAACTCCGTGAGATTGCTCAAATAGATCCGTATTCGTTCACCAGCTTTTACTTTTATCGGCTCTTGCAAATAAGCAAAAGCGTAACCGTTTACAGTGTATACCTCGTTCTCACCGTCAAGATCCAGATCATAACCATTCATCACCATGCTGAATTCTTTGGCAGGGAGCCTCGGCTTTACCGGATCGATAATAAAGTTACCGTACAGCCCTTTGTGTATATGCCTCGCCAACGGGGCTACATGACAATGATACACCTGCATGCCCGCCGGCTTTGCTTCAAATTCATAGGTAAAGGAATCGCCAGGCAGTATGGCCTCCAATCCGTCCATATTAGTAGGATGAATGCCGTGGAAATGGATGGAGTGCGGATGGCTGGACTGATTGATAAACTTTACACGAACGATGTCCCCTTCCGTACATCGGACAGTAGGACCCGGAATCGTTCCGTTATACGTCCAACCAGGGAACTTAATTCCATTGGCGATCTCCACCTCGTTCTCACGAGCTCTAATTTCGTACTCCCTGATCGTTTTGCCGTCTGCGGTTTTGCTCACTTTACCGTAATCGAACTTCGTCAAGGCTTCGCGTGCCAATTTCAGCCCTTCTGTCTCCAGGGTCCCCGGATCGTATCCATGCTTCATCCCCGCGTGCAAGTCTTGTTTTAAGGCATTATGCACCTCGTGTTTATCCATCGCTTGTGCCGACTTTTTAAACCATCCACCCGAATTCAAAAGTGCGCTGCCTGCTAAAGCAAAGGTGCTTGCCGCCCCCCACTTCAACATATTTCTTCGCGAAACATTTTTACTCATATAATTCAACCTCCTTTTGTACAAGATAAAAATAATTTACCCAGTGCAACTTTATGGTCAAAAAAAATTATTTTTGCCTCGGGACATATATTTTCCCCAGTGCAACTTTTGTCTTTATCATAATTTCTGCCTTGGGTTTTGTAAACACATTTTTTTATCGGCATGTCAATAAGATTTTAACCGTTTTACGACTTCCCTTTGGTCAGCAACATCAAAATAGTAATAAGGATAAAAGCGATAAGAGCAAGAAAGGGGATCGTAACAAACCCGAACCAATTTATATATTCAGCGTTGCATGGAACTCCCCTCGTACAAGGTTTAATTGCAGCAAACCCAGGTACCTTTTGTTGCAAGTAATGAAACAGGGATATGCTTCCTCCGAAAATGGAGAGAGGCAAAATATATTTTTTTATTTTTGTTTCGTTATAGTAAGCGGCGATCCCTAAAATAACACTCAATGGATACATAAGTATCCGCTGATACCAGCACAAATCACAGGGGACAAATCCTTTAATTTCGCTGAAATACAAGCTGCCCAGCGTTGCCGTAACAGCCACGATCCAGGCCAAGTATAATGTTATGTCTTTCAGGCGGAAGCTCCCAGAGGTATCCATTATTTAGACTCCCCCAGTTTGCTCTCGATCATGGACTTAATCTGGTCATAATCGAACGGATTGGCTACTACCGTACCGTTTATCATGATGGTCGGGGTCTCTTCGACGCGATACTGTGTCGTCAAGTTTTCGTCCAGCCGGATATGAGACTGCATCAACTCGCTTTGCATATCTCCTTCCATCTTCTTAACATCGATTTGTGGGGTTGACGTTCTTGCTATTTGAATCAATTTGTCCAAAGTGACCCACTGCGCGTCATGATCTTCCTTCGGCTGAGCGTTGAATACTTCTTTATGGAAGGTCCAGTATGCTTCCGGGTTCTGAGCATAGATAGACTCCGCTGCAAGAGCAGCCAGTTTCGATTCCGGACCGTGAAAAAATACATTGATATACGAAAAAGATACTTTTCCGGTATCGACATAGTCTTTGGTAAGTCTCGGAAATATTTGCTCGCCCCAAGCTTTGCAAGAAGGACATTTGTAATCGCCGAATTCCACAATCGAAACCTTAGCATCCTTCTTTCCGATCGTCGGCTGATTTTCGATTGGAGGCCGATCTTCAAAAGTTTGAGTTTGGGGCTTGTCCGCCATTTTTGTAAGTACTACTAACAAAATCATAAGAAACACTAATACTAAAGTAAAAAGAACAAGCCTTTTGGCCATCAGATTGTTTTTATTCATCGGCACACCTCACGATTTGTTACTTGCTTCAGCTATTTATTCAAGTATTTCAATGGATTTTCTTGTTGGTCTCCTTTAAGTACTTCAAAATGCAAGTGGACGCCTGTTGAGTTTCCCGTGCTCCCCATGACGCCTATCTTCTCTCCCTTCTCTATGACTTGACCATCCTTCACTTCTATTTTGCTTAGATGCGCATAAAGCGTTTTATACCCGTTCTGATGATCGATAATAATGCAGTTTCCGTAGCCGTTTTTCGTACCGGCGAACTCCACCTTCCCATGATCAGACGCTCGGATGCTTTTGTCGCTTGAAACCGCATCCGTTCCCGCATGTAATTTCCCCCAACGCTTGCCGAATTCGCTCGTCAACTTGGGGCTGGTAATTGGCCATGCAAAAGATCCGCTACCGATCCCCGGAATGACTTTTGTCCCCTGCTTGATGACTTCCTCAACCGGTGCTTGAACCATCTCTTCCTCTACTGCCATTTCTTCCGTTATAAGGCCGTTTACTTTTACCAGGTTGTAAGTGATCTTTTTTACTCCCGCTCTTCCACTTACAAGGATTTGACTCGTACCGGCTCTCATTGTGTTGTCTTGCTGATATACAGTTCCAAACGGAACTTCCAGGGTTTCTATCTTTTTCTCTACCGTTTTGACGGAAAGCTGCGGTTGAAGAATCGTAAGATCTAACTCTTCTCCAATGTTAAGAAAATCATTTTCAATCCAAGGATTATTCATGTAGATGACATCGCGGCCGATGTTGAATTTACTGGCGATACATGATATACAATCACCGCTTTGCACGATATACTTTACAGGCTGCACGTCACCCGTTTCCAACTTCTCAAGCAGTTCGCTCCGTTCGATTATTTGCTCCGGAGTCGTTTGAACAGGCTTCAACGTAACGTCTTGCAAGAATTCAATGGATTGAAGCTCATTTGTATCATTCGAAATACTTTTGGGGTTGGCAGATAACGTTTGGACACTTAGTATTTTTTTATCGGTCGGATTATATTTGTCTTTTACTGCATTCAATACCAGGTCGGCTTCTTGTTGATTTCTAACGATTCCTTGCAATTTTCCGCCTACGACAACTTCAATCCCTTGTACCCCAAGCCGAAATTTTTGCTGCAGCTCTTGTATCGCCGACTCGTTATCGAAAGTACCCTTATATACTCTTTCTTCTGCATAGTGAATATGGTCTGCATTTGTAACTACATCCAGTCCAGCATTTTGCGATTGATAGTCGTTTAGTTGTTTGTTTATCCAATCTTGGACAACGACTGGATCACTAACCGTTCCAAGCTTTTGATTCTCGAACATCAAATGATAGAGGGTGCGGGTGTTCGTTTCAACATAACGATTCCCTATTGCGAATGCTGTTACAATAAATAGTGCAACTAGCATTATTGCTCCAATTTTTACTTTATAACGATTAACCGATGTGAGCGTTTTCCTGATGGAAGACATAAATACCTCCTTATTTTACGTTCCTTTTCATCTTTAGCGACTACTTCATTCTCCTGAAGTTTGATTTTCTGACTGGTTTAATCCCTTCTCATTGGAGGATGAACCAAATCCATGTCTTTTTGCGTTCCTATATATTACGGTAATGAGGATAACCACCACTACTAAACAGATAAAGAGAAAAATGATTACTGGCATTGTGGAAACCGCTTGTGAAGAAACCTCTTCACCGACGTTGTTTGCGTTAACGGTTTGTCCGGGTAGAGGGCTGGCATAAACCATGTTAACTTTCGTCATCTGTCCGATTAATGAAGTCATTACATTTGCAAACGCAATATTGGCACTCATCCTTTACGATCCTCCCTGGCTTATCGGCTATCGGGTGTATACGCTCCATAAACTTTTTCAAGAACAAATCCTACAGTTGCTGCGTATCTGCATTATCGTTTTGCCTTTCCCTTCGATACCATTTGAAAAAGTTGAGTGCAAGTACAAAAATTAACGCCGCTTCTTGCATTAACTTCATAATGACACCACCAAATTGCTGGTCATCCTCTGGAGGCAAAAAAGCAAATAATTGTGGAGCATGCATGTATGTCATATATAGCGGTTTGCCTGCAAAAATAATAGCGGCACATGCCGGATAAAGAAGCAGACCGTTGACAACGATGTAAGCCATCTTCTTAAGTTCGGACAGCCTCTCGTATTCCGGTAAAGGGCAAGTGATCAACCACCACATCTGAATGGACGTTATAAATATTGCAAAGTGATAGAACGAGCCCAATATGGAGTGAGACATCATGAAGTCAAAAATAATAGGAAAATGATAAAAGGATAACAAAATATTGAAAGAACCTACTGCCAAGATCGGATTAGTCAGAACACGCGTCCATTTCCTAACTCTGTTGTTTTGGAACAGCGGCCTGATGAGCCATGTCGGAGTCCCTAGAAGCAGCAAGGGTGGGACGAAAAAAAACATAAGCGATTGCTGCATCATATGGGCACTGAATAAGTAATGATGTCCTAGTGCCTGCAAGGGGCTTCCTGCGGCCACATAAAGAATGAACAACCCGCCGTAAAACGATAACTTCCGCTTGACAGGAAACGGTTCGGGCTCTTCGATTCGCCTGCGCATTTGATTAGTTCCGATTGCATAAGCGGCAGCAACAACCAGAATAAAGCCAAAAAGCCATGGATTCCAAAGTTCGAAAAATGTAAATTGCGACCAATCTTTTGTGGTGTGCATTCCGGATCAACCTATCTTTATTTATTTAACACTACGATTCATAGTACTAATAATCATCTTAGAGATTATTATTTGTGTTTGTCAACGGTATTTATGAATGTTTCAATATTTATTCATATATAAGTTGGTAGAGGAGTATACTGGCTATTCATTTAAAAAGATAACATCACCACCTTTGTGTATTTCCTGGATGGTGATGTTAGCAAATTTATTAATTAATTGTCCTTTAATGCATAGAATTCAATACCCACACACTGCCAGCAACAATTACGAGTGCGACAAAAGCAGCAGAGAACATCTTTCCAACTTGCCAGACTCCGTGTTCCCCTTCAGATACATGCATAAACATAAATAACTGAATGGCTGCTTGGATAAACGCTAGCGCAAATACAAGAATAATAATCGCATTATAAGATAAATCAGTTCGTACACCAATCCATACTGCTGTAAACGTTAAAGCAATAGATAGTAGGAAACCAATGACCTGCAGCAATGGAAAAGGATTATGTTTAACTGTTTTATTTTCCACTAGCTCACCATCCCTAGAAGATAAACACCTGTAAACACGAAGATCCATACAAAGTCTAAAAAGTGCCAATATAAACTGGAGACAAAAATCTTTTTAGCGGTATCGGGTGTTAACCCTCTTTTCAGTACTTGCATAATAATTAAAATGATCCAGCCAATACCAAGGGATACATGAAGCCCATGTGTTCCTGTCAGGAGATAAAAAGAAGACCAGTAAGCATTTGTGCCCAGCGCAGCGCCTTCATGCACTAATAGAACGAATTCCGAGATCTCCATATATAGAAATCCTAGACCCAATAATAGTGTGATGATTAACCAAACAATCATTGATCTAACATTGTTTCTTCTCATTTCATTAATCGCTAAACCAGAAGTGAAGCTGCTGGTTAACAAGATTAATGTCATAAGAATTGTGTTATTTAAATCAAAAACTTCACTCGGCAACGGTCCTCCAACTGTGCCATTTTGAAGAGCAAAATACGCGGCAAATAAAGTAGCAAATAAAGCAACTTCCGCACCCAAGAAAATCCAGAATCCAAATATGTTTAGTCTGCCTGTTGCGGATTGATATTCCAAGGGCGTGCTAGTACTGGCATTATTGTTCACATGTGCCATAAATCACGCCTCCTCTTTAAACTGTTTTTCCAGTTTTTTGATTTGTTCCGGACTGACATAATATCCTTCATCTTCTTTATAGGATCGAGTTGAACGAAGCACCATGCAGGCAAGCACACCTATCCCGCCAAGTACAGCCATCCACCACAATTCAAATACTAATCCGAAACCTGCAACAAAAAAGAGAGCTGACATAACGAAAGGCGTAGACGCATTGCTCGGCATATGAATCGGTTTATACTCTAAGTTTTCTTTATTAACTTCATTGTTCTCCTGTTTTATATGCCAAAATGCATCTATTCCTTTAACTTCGGGAACAACCGCGAAATTATAATGCGGAGGTACTGCTGTTGTGGTTGCCCATTCCAGCGTGCGTCCGTTCCACGCATCTCCCATCGTTTCTCTTTTGGCATTACGATAGCTATAGTATACGTTGTAAACCAAGATTACAAAGCCAATCCCCATACCAATAGCCCCTATGGTAGAAACGACATTTAATGCTGTCCATCCATCTTCTGGAACGTAGGTATATACGCGTCTCGGCATACCTGCAAACCCTAATAAGAACTGTGGTAAGAAGCAGACATTAAAACCAATTGTAAAGAACCAGAGTGCTAATTTACCAAGTCGCTCGTTCATTTTATGTCCAAACATTTTTGGGTACCAGTATACAAAGCCTGCGAAGCAAGCAAATACTACCCCGGCAATTAATGTATAATGGAAGTGGGCAACGAGGAAGTAATTGTTATGGTATTGGAAGTCTGCTGCTGCCATACCAAGCATAACACCTGTTACTCCTCCTATAACGAACGTTGGAATAAACGCAAGTGCCCACATCATTGCTGTTGTAAATTGTATTCGGCCTTTGTATAACGTGCCTAACCAGTTAAAGATTTTAATCCCCGTAGGTATGGCAATTGCCATCGTGGTAATGGAGAATACATTATTTATCGCTGCGCTTCCTCCCATGGTAAAGAAATGATGAACCCACACAAGGAAGCTAAGGAATGAAATAACAACTAGAGAAATAATCATAGATTTATAGCCGAACAATGTTTTCCTTGCGAATGTTGCAATAACCTCCGAGAAGATACCGAAAGCTGGCAAAACCACTATATATACTTCCGGATGCCCCCATAACCAGAACAAGTTTGACCAGAGCATGGGATTACCGCCGTCAGTAAGCGTAAAGAAATGTGTACCGAATAATCTATCGAATGTCATTAAGGCTAAAGTAACCGTTAGTATTGGAAATGCAAAGACGATAATAAAAGAAGTGATCAACGTTGTCCATGAGAACATCGGCATACGTAACAATGTCATGCCAGGGGCACGCATTTTAATAATAGTTACAATAAAATTAATACCCGTCAAAAGCGTCCCAATCCCCGAAACCTGTAAACCAAGCAAATAATAATTTATGCCTGGTCCAGGACTTCCTTCAATGGCCAAAGGCGCATAGTTTGTCCAGCCAGCATCCGGTGATCCGCCAAAAACGAACGATATGTTAAACAGAATAGCACCGAAGAAGAACGACCAAAAACTTAAATTATTTAAATACGGGAATGCTACATCTCTTGCGCCTAGTTGTAGAGGAACGACGACGTTCATTAAACCAAGTAGAAACGGCATAGCCATAAATAATATCATGATAGTTCCATGTGTAGTAAAAATTTCATTGTAATGCTGCGGTGTCAAAATCTCATTGTTTGGCACTGTTAGTTGTGCCCGCATTAGTAATGCATCTACACCACCACGAAAAAGCATCAATAATGCAGCGAGGATATACATGATTCCAATTCTTTTATGGTCAACAGTTGTTATCCACTCTGTCCACAGCCATTTCCATTTTTTAAAGTAAGTCAGTACAAACACGATCCCAATTACGGTAATTAAAATAGAAATATTCGCTCCAAGTATCATTGGGTCGTTTAGAATTAAATTATCCTTAATAAAATTAAACATCTAGTACTCTTCCCTTCTCAATGGTTCGAGTGTGACCCATTATTTGAACCATTCGCTTCACTTTCAACGTTGCCACTCGCTTTTACTTTAATCCCCTTTACTTCAACCCCATATTTCTCACGAATATTCATTGCATACTCGGAATCTTTGCCATGATCCACAATTTCTAAATGAGTGGACGAAAATGTCATTTCATCGACTGTTTCAGGCAGCATTAACTTCTCGTAAGTTTCTTCAACTAGTTTTGGTGCATTTTCTTGGGTTTCTTTCACCCAATCTCGATAATCCTCTTCTTCCAAGGCTACAAATTTGAACTGTTGATGCGTCATGCCTACACCCGTAAAGTTAGAGTTTCTGCCTTTATATTCTCCTGGCTCATCTGCCTGCAGATATAGATCATTTACCATACCTGGCATTCCATAAATTTGACCACCTATCTGGGGAACCCAGAAAGAAGCCATTGAATCTGCAGCTGTAACTTTAAAGAGAACAGGGTAGTCTTCAGGAACGTTTACGTAATTAACAGTTTCAATATTTTCCTCCGGATAACTGAATATCCATTTCCAATCAACTGCAGTAGCATGAATAATAAGTGGTTCTTTATCAACGGATGATTTCGGTGGTTTTTTTAGTGCGTAAAGAGCTTGGGCATTAGGAATTGACAATGCAATTACGATAACAAGCGGAATGATCGTCCAGATTATCTCCAACTTTGTGCTGCCATGCATATCCGGTTTATAATCTTTGTTATTAAAATTGTTGCGATCACGGTATTTAGTAACTATAAATGCAAACAAACCATATACAACGATAAGAATCGCAAGCATGAAATAAATTGAAAACATAATCAGATCTTTTTGAATTGCACCAACTGGTCCTTTCGGCTCTAAGATGATTAGGTCACTACGAAAGGCCATTGCGGTTATTACTATTAGTGAAATTAAACTTATCATTATGATTATCCATGCTTTAACATTTTTGAACATATAAGTTTAGTTCACCTTCCTTTCTAGTTATTTGGCTAGCTCGCAGCTCAAGATTATGCTACAACATTTAAACTATGTTTCGTAGTGTAAATGTGCACTTGTCATTAGATCTTCATCCTTTGTTCACCAGTTGATCCCCTTTTCAAACATAACTTGTTCACAAACTAAAGAACGCCTCGTTATTCACCCGAGACGTTCTTTATCCATCCAAATTATTTAGTGAGCAGTGTGTGGCCAACATAATATGGGAAATAATAAAACAAGCATCTAAAAAGAAAATTATGTACCATACTCTTTTAGGAGGATACATAATGACGCTCAATATTGTGTTTGGATTTGTGATCCCTTGGATCGTTGCACTATTTTGGGTTAGAAAAGCTGTTGATGTATTCCTGCTTATTTGTCCTATCGCAAGTGTCGTTTCCTTATTAATCAATCAATTTGGGTTCTACACTACATTTTGGTGTTTTACTCCCATAATACCAAGAATCGAGACCATTTCTGCCTTACCTCTCGATCTGGGAATTTATCCTGTATCCGCGAGCCTAATGATTTACTGGATCCGGAGAAATAAAATCAAACCATTTTGGATTGTGATTTTTGTTAGTAGCATCATCACACTTCTGGAATTCATGGGAGTTTTATTTGGAAAGGTGATTTACGGAAACGGTTGGCATGTGGGTTGGACATTGTTTAGTTATTTATTAGCCTATGGAATTGTATATTTTTACTACACTTTATTGATCCGCAACGTCGCAATTGGACGAAACTGAGATCAGCACATATATGAAAAAGACCCTTTGTCTGGTGCCAGCATCGGGTCTTCTAACTTTTTCAATTACAGTCTTGAACTCTCCTTTAGTTGAAAGAATCAATTCTCATTAGGACAACTACTAGGATCACAAGAGCCGCAAGAACAAGGGTAAAAAGTACAAGCTTTCATGGGCCTACTGTGGTTTTTATTCATCAGCGTACTTCACTATTGTTATGGACTCTTTAGCATATTACGAATTCGCGAATCAATATCTTCTTCTGTCATTTCTCCAACCATGATATCGCTTATCTTTCCGTTTGGATCAATATAAATCGTTGACGGATAAGATTTGATTTGATACATTTTTCGAACCGTATCGTTATCCAGTAAAATGGGGAATGTAACCTCGACCTGTCGGACAAAGCTTTGGACAGTAATTCTGCTTTCGTTCAAATTAATACCAAGCACTTCTACATCTTTCGCTTTCCAATAGTCATATTGATTTTGTAAGGCAGGCATTTCTCTTACGCAAGGGGGACAAAAGGTTCCCCAAAAATTGAGAACAACTGCCTTGCCTTGGTAATCGGACAATTGATACTTTTTCCCGTCCAGTCCGGTCAGCGTAAAATCGGGAGCCTTGTATCCTACTTTGACCGGATCCTCACTATTAATAAGGGCATTTCCAATAGTAAAACCTCCTATAAGCAATGCTACTGAAAAAATAAGGATTTGGAACAATTTTCGGTTGTTCTTCATGCCTGTCACCTTTCCTTGATACCGCTATATTTTTAAAAAGCGAGTCATTAAAATCCGGTAAAGCCCCCGTACAAACTAATTAACCAAATTGTAATTTTAGTCATTTGATCAAAGTAGAGGAGGAAGCCTGTCAAAACCATCATTCCTCCCCCGATCTTCATCAGAGTTGCAGAATACTTTAAAAGTCCTTTCAACTTACCAAGAAAAAATGCCATTACAAAAAACGGGATAACAAATCCGACCGTATATGCGACAATATAGCTGAACGCCTGACTTGGATTCGTCATACCCATCGTTAAGATCGCGGATAAAATTGGACCGATACAAGGTGTCCAACCAGCAGCAAATGTAATACCGACCAACAAAGATCCGATATAGCCTGTTCGTTTTTGCTTCCATTCAAACCGCATTTCCTTCATTAGAAACCTGGGTTGAAAAATCCCTAACATAACTAACCCCATCACCACAACCATAATACCGCCTAACTTCTGAATCAGACTCCGATAATTTGCGAACAAATCGCCTATGATGCTTGCCGATAACCCTAATGCAAAGAAAATGATTGAAAAACCGATGGCAAAAAAGACTGTATGAAGAATGGCCTGCTTTTGAATGATTCCTCTGCCTTCTTTTAAGTCTTTAACCGATATCCCTGTAATATACGAGATGTAAGAAGGATACAGAGGAAGGCAACAAGGGGATACGAACGATAATACCCCGGCACCCAGGGCAACCCATAAGCTTATATCCGCAGGGTTCATCTTAGTCTGCTCCTTTTCTAATGTCCAAAAGAATATCTACAACCATGATCAGGGCGCCAATCGTAATAAATAAATCGGCCACGTTAAAAATTGGGAAATCTATAAGGGTGAAGTCCAACATATCAACTACTTCCCCTCGAAATATTCGATCGAAAAAATTGCCTAAGGCTCCTCCTAGTATCATCGACAGGGCATAGCCCGTCCGTCTTTGTGTCCGATAAGCTTTCGGAAGAAAATATAAGATTACGATCGTCACGACAGCAGTAATGACAATGAAAAGCCATTGTTGATTTTGTAAAATACCAAAAGCAGCCCCGCGATTTCGATGAGATGTCAGGTGGAACACTCCTTCGACAAGGGGGATAGATTGTCCATTTTCCATACCATTGACAACCTTCCATTTGGATATCTGGTCCAGAAATACACTACTGATAGCAACCAGATAATAGTAGATCATAAATTAACCTCCGGGCATGTTTTTCAATAATGTTTGAGCATATATTCATATGTTTAATGCATTTATCCTTCCCTTAAGTGATCCTCATAAGAAGGAACCTTTATTTTATAACCGTTGCCCCAAACTGTTGAAATGATGGAAGCCGCCTTCGGCGATTTCTGACGAATTTTTTTTCGTAATCTCTTAATATGAGTATCCACTGTTCTGCAGTCGCCGTCTAAAGGATCGTAGTGCCAAATTTCTCGCAGTAACTGTTCACGCGTAAACAGTTTTTCCGGAGATTGCGCCAATATGAATAACAGCTTGTACTCTTTCGGTGTTAAATTTATGTCTTCTCCAGCAACCGTTACTCGGTACGCATCAGGATCAATGAGGATGTCCGGGTAAATAAGCTGCCTTTCGGTTCGATTTCGGGGAAACTCACAAAAATGAGTCGCTCTACGTAAAATAGCTCGAATTCGATGTGTCAATTCCCGGGAACTGAATGGTTTTGTCATGTAATCGTCAACCCCAGCTTCAAAAGCGCATAACCGAAAGTGCTCCTCGGACAATGCCGTCAGTATAATTATAGGTATTGGTTTGCTCTTTCGAATACGTCGACAAAGATCGATACCAGTCACCGCATGTTCCATGAGATCCATTACGATTAAATCGACATCGTGTTGGAAAACTGTATTCAGTGCTGTGGTGTGGTCTATAGCCTCTAAAACTTCATACCCCTGCTGTTCGAGACAAGAACGAATTATGCGTCGCATCCGTGCTTCTTCATCCACGATAAGAATATGTTGTTTTGGGCTATTCAAAATATTGGCCTCCTTGGTTTATTATCTCGATCCTATCCTATTCTGTTGCCGTTGGGCCGCGTTCATTTTTTTTATGTTATATCCCCATAAAAACAGCATGTACAAGACAATTACTATTCCGGCCATCTCGAAAGAAACCAGTATCAAACTATTGAACATCCCATGAAAAAGGGCCGGTAGAAGCAGAGCAATAAACAAATAGCGGGCAAGCCGAGTTTGTTTCGCTTTTCCGAAATAATACCCCATGGTAACACCAAAGAGGACATGCGCTGATACTGGTAGAAACGCCCTTATCCAAATGAGTATCCCAACATCTCCTTTGTTTAGAAAAATATAAAACAAATTTTCTACAGTAGCGTACCCGCCTGCAACAGCTACTGCATACACGATCCCATCGAAGTGCTCATCAAACTCGGCGTGACTGTAGATAAAAAAATAAATAATTAGCCACTTAATAAACTCTTCTGTAAATCCCGATACTAAAAATGACTGTAGTATCACACCAGGCATCATTATATTCAATAATCCTTGTACCACTATCAGAGGAAATACAAAAATCGCTCCCAGTAAAAACATTCGGAAAATAAGCTTTAATGGTTCGGGTTCATCCTTATCTTTTAGATAAAAGTACGCTATTAAGCAGATGCCTGGTGCGATCGACGCGACTATTTTAGGAATCATCATTATGAAATCACAACATTTCTGAACAATTGAATGTAACCGATACTTTTTGAACCACAATGACCAGCCTGCACAGAAATTGTGTGCTTTTTTGTTTAACACTACAAATCATAGTATTAATACTTATCATAGGGATTATCAATTCATGTTGTCAACGTCATACATGAATATTTCAATATTTATTCATATATAAAGACACTTCTGCCGTCATGAAATGTACAAGATTAGTGAAATGGCAGTTATGGTGACCACTTCCCTTCTCAAATTGAATGGAGTAGATATAAAAAGAAGCAGAGTTTTACTCATCTCCACTTCGTTTTTCCTGACGATTAAGTTGTACAATTAACAGTAACGACTAGCAAGATCGACAACATGACTAAAATCGAATAAACCATTGGTTTCCAGTGGACTTTTACGGGGATGCGGACCGGATTATCCAGATCAAGAAGCTGCATAATCCGATAATTTATCGCAGATTCGGTGAAATTAATACCGACCTTTGCTAGTTGACCATTATTTTGAGTGCGCAGCACCTTCAACAAAGCGCTGCTCAAGCCGGATGAAGCCCCTGTCTGGTCAATGGAGAAGCGGTCAGCCAGAATCTCAGTGCGGGCCCGATAATACTCCGCCAATTGTTTAATAACGGGAATATACATCAGCCCGTACTCAACCAGATAGATCAGAAAATGCTTAAGCGTATCCTTGCCCTGACAATGATAAACCTCATGAAGAATTACGGCGCGTTGTTCACTTTGGTTCAGAAGCTCTAACGCCCCGGTAGACAAGATGATTTTGGGTTGAAGCAATCCCATCGTTATGGCCACAAAGGTCGGATCCCGAATGATTACGATTTCCGTATTCCATCGTCTGTACTTGCGATTATAAAGGTACGTCTTCTCCCAATGAATTCTTTGAGAGAAATACTGCCTCCATTTACGAGTTAAAAACCATTGCTTGTAAATACGCCAACTATTCCGGCAAATGGTAAAAAGGATGAGCGCATCCAATAAGAGCTCGGCAATTGTATGTCTGACCAGGACATCCTGGCCAATTCGTGCCAAATACTGAATAATATCCGAATAGTAACTGACATCGTTGATTTGGTGATATAAGGAAACTCCCATCAGCAGCAAAACCGATAAACATATTCCGGATATAGTGAACAATACACTTTTTATTGACATGTAAAGTTTCATAGCAAGTTCCTTTTTTTGGCTTCCTCCAGCTTCTCTTCAAGCTTGTTCAGCAAAGCCGGGTCTACATCTTCGATCGTATCGATAAGATGATTAACGACAACATCGCCAAATTCCTTGATAAGACCTTGAGTCACTTCTCGGGTCTTCTCTGCTAGAAATTGTTCTTTGGTCTGAAGAGGCAGGAAGTAGGACGTCTTAGTCCTCCCCTGCCCTTGTGAGTCTTTATGAAGGATCCCTTTTTCCCATAGCCGGTTCAATACCGTCATGACAGCGTTAAAAGAAATCGGACTTTCAAGATTCAACGTTTCGTGTATATGCCTAATACTCGTTTTTTCCATCGAATTCCACATCAATTCCATGATCCGGGCTTCCAGCGACCCAAAAAACTGGTGTAACCCCACTTGATCGACGTGATACTGTTTAACCTTCATGTTCCCCACACTTCCGATTCAAGATATTGACTCCTATTATACCAGAGAAGCCCGCAACTGTATTCGGACAATAAAGGAAAACTGTAACTCTATACAATGGAAGCCATCAGAGCCATGTAAGCGGAACATACGAAAACTAATCCGCTGATAACCGGTATCCAAACTTGTTTTTTCTTCATCAAAGATGCAATCATAACGGCCATCGCAAAAACCGATACAACGAGTAACGACAAGGTAACAAGATTTAGTGCCAGGTTTACTTCGAATGATTTTTGAATTGGATTTTGATAAAAAAGCAAAAACAAAGGTGATGGACTTGTCTCGTTTAAAGTCGCAGATACGTCGTGTGGTGGAGTTTGTTGTCCCATAAATCCTGTTGTTATAAAAATGAGTGCAAGGAGAATGCTTTCTCCTCTGAACCATGGCAATGGATTATAGTCCGGCTTGGATTTTACTATTTTCTTCATCCAGTAAGCGTTAAACAGCACAAAAAAGACTACAGGAATGATCAACAAGTGCTTAATAAGCAGTGCTTGTCCATAAGATAATATCCAGGAGTTATAATATTCCGGAACAATAAGCCGCATCATGATCAGACCTGATATACCGATCATACTGACGGATATTATGGAAACAGGAGAAAACCAAGCCAGAAATTCACGCCAGTGATTATGATTCCTCGCAAACCATCCGATACAGAACAGGATTCCGCACCATACTGAAATACCTACGAAATGAATAGTGTGTGCTATAAAACCTGGTAAACCATACAATGAAGATGCGTGGCTTGCCCATCCAAGAGCAAGAATCATTGCGAAAGTGATCGCTGCCCCCAGCAAGGAGACGAGTGGGTCGTTGCGGAAGTCCCCCCAGTAAAGCATGAGAATCAGCATGATTGATAGGACTACGGTTAACAAATAGGCCTTTCCCTCTTCAAACGTAAAAACAACGCTTTTAAATGTTAACCAGAAGCCAAGGTCCTCCGCAAAGAACAGAATAATACGCCATAACGGAACAAAGGAAAGTATCGCAATCCCCAATACAGAGACAATCATAATCCACTTGGGTACATCAACATCAGGCCGCCTCCGGCTGGAAATACCGCTAACTAGAAGTCCTCCAAGCAGGCAAGTAAAGCATAAATAAACCAAAGCTTCAGCCACCCAGGCCGCAATCACCATCATCCCTTTTTCCCCTTAAATGCACGAACCAATATTAGAATAACGAAGGCTGAAACGAACAATACAACAAGGATTATAGGCATGAGATATTTTCCGTTTGCACCTTCTTCGTTGCTTGTAACTGCCGGGGTGATCTCGGTTGCTTCATTTTTCGATGCAGGGTTTGCAGGTTTAGTGTCACTTGCTGATGAACCAATTGAAGACGAATTTCCTGTTGCCTGCGGTTCAGATGTTTTGGCATCCGGCTCGATTTTGTTGATGGAAAATGTGAACTTATTCTCAATCGGATGTCCGTCTCGACCTACGATCTTCCATCCTACCGTGTAATCTCCGTTTGGCAAAGCGTCGACTTTCCCGCTCATTAGATTTTTCTCAATTTTAATATCATTGACTTTTATCGTTTCACCTTTATTGTTTTGGACGTTAAAGTTGCTCAAGGGTTCTATATCTGTATTGAACTCCATTTTGATTTCAGTAACGGACTTATCCAGCGTTTCTCCGCCGGCAGGACTAGATGTCTTAAGTCCCGTATGAGCTTGAACAGAGATCGGAGACAGGAAGAGCAGAACGGATACGAATAATAATGCAAAAGTTTTCTTTAACATGGTGTAGTCCCTCCAGATAGGTAGTAAGTCATTCCTGAGCTATAATATAGCCGATTTTAATTCTCCTCTTCCAATTATATGATCATATAATCAATTATTGGAGAGTTCTAGAAGTCTCACTCCAGATGAGATCAAGATCAATTAAAACACTATGGAAGATAGTGCCTTAGGGCAAAAAAATATTTTACGATACAACCTCTCGTGACAACTACAAAATGGAACTTTCATAAAAAAGGGCCCCAATTCTTACTCATTCATCATCCTTTCGTCTTGTACTTATCATACAAACCCAGAAACCCTCGTCCATAGATCACTGTATCTCAAAATATATAAAATGAATATGACTCTATAGAGCTATTTTTTAAAGCTTATTATGAAAATTGATTTCAAACTGCCATCCCATTAACTGCCCCGTAGTGTTATGAGGTTGCCGATCCGTGCTGACAGCTAGGTCCTGAAAAATGATTTATAACTTTTGAAAAAGTACTGATTTAATCGTACGAGAGTTGATCATATGCAAAGAGCGTAAAATCATCACTTACATTGACGGACTGGTAAATAAAGATTCCGTCTTTCACCTAATGGAATCAATGATGCTGTCTACTAGTTTCTATGTAGCATTATAAACTCAACTTTCGCAGCTTAAAACAGACAGATAAGCCTTGATGTAATTGGGTAGACCTTAAACCCACTGCTGAGTTGACGCTGTATGAGTCCAGAAATTTTCTTGCCCACTTTTGTGGCGATCTCGTTGATCAATACCACTAATTGTTGCAGAGCAACGGCCCGGTCGAGTGTCCCGACTTCATCGCAAAGCAAATAAAACAGCCCGCCAATCGTACGTTGATCCGTGCTCATTCTGTGCTGCCAAGCTAGTAAAATATAACGGGAAAAACAATCGTTGTATGGCTAAGCACAAGTCGTAAGAGCGCCCTTGAAACTCCTTTTGCAACCGAAGGAGCGATTTGGCGCACTTGAAGAAGACCTCGATCTCCCATCGCACCCTGTAAATGCGGATGATCTCCTCCGCAGTCAAGGTCAGGTCGTTGGAAAGAATGGCATGCCACTCGTTCTTCGAACGATGACGAACAAATACGACCATCACAGGGATACTAGGTGCAAGCTCTGTTCGGATCATGCGAAGGTTATTACGGTTCTTTCCCTCCATTCGAGTAGCAACTGCGTACAACGCCTTCAGACATAATCTTTCGCCGTCTCCGATGTATTGCTTGTTATCGTTCTTTACCATGCCGAAGACATGTAATCCACGACGCGTAACTTCCTGAATTAGCAGCACTTGAGTGAACCAGCTGTCCATAAGCACATAAGACGCGGAGATACCAACCTCCATGACTCGGTCCAGCATAGTGGCGATCACTTGAGGAGCGGAGATAAACGCCTCCTGACGGCGTTTGTACCGGAGGAACGTTTATCAATCCCCTCCATGATGCCGTTTACGGCCAACTTTGCGGAACTGAGCAGAGCGAAGTCCATTGGGATGAAGGAATAACCGTCGGTCCACCCCATCGGGAGCATACGAAACCCCTTGTAGAAGTGGCCTGTCGCATGATCTTTAAAACGCGCCAGCATTTCAACAGCTTTGGGTTGCACTCTAACATGGAATCATTAAAGATAAACGCAGTTTCCCTGTTCGTAGAAGTCAGTTTATCGACCCGGGAACGTTTCGCTGCTGAGTGGCAATCGCCGCCAAGCGTAACCGCTATGATTCAAAAACCGGTATACCGTATCTTTGCCGGGAAACGACTCGTGTTTCTGGCTCTCCATCAAGCGAAACCAGTTTTTCTGGTGTAACAATGCGACGAAAACGATGCGAAACAAATAGGCGCAGGTAAAACCGAACTTCTTCTTAAAACCCGCAGCAGCCAAAGCGGTTTAATCTCGTTTGACAGTTGATCTAGCGGTTACTTTTGATCTATATAGAGACCCTCTTCTATGTGGTAGTGATTGGTCGCACTCTCACTTTACCAAAAGAAGCGGTGTTTTTTTTATTTCTTTCAAGTAGTAAATCTAATCGATCTCAAACCTAGGCTATATCTAATGTTAAGCATGTTTTTTGCTCTGCGAAAGTTGAGTTATAAAGTTCCGAGGCCAAAAATATTGTTGGAACTTGTATAATTTACGGAAGTTGGGGAATAATCAAATATATATTTGAATATAAACCAAGTTTGTTGTATGATAACAATCAAATATTGATTTGATTGTTGGGGTGAGGATATGAGCGAGAAACAAAAGGACTCATGTGAGATTTACTGTTATGATGAACTTAAAGTCCGAAAGGTACAACTTACACTCGAAGGACAAAATATTCAAGGCATGGTAAAGATGTTCAAGGTATTGGCGGATGAAACAAGAATGAAAATCGCTTTTGCCCTTTGTGAAGAAGACGAACTATGTGTTTGTGACGTGGCAAACATCATCGATTCTTCGATGGCAACAGCCTCTCACCATCTTCGCATCTTAAAACAGCTTGGCTTGGCTAAATGCCGCAAGGAAGGCAAATTAGTTTTTTACTCACTGGAAGACGACCATGTTCGTCAACTGTTACAGCTGACTTCTACTCATTCGCGGGAGTTGATATTCAATGGAAAGTAAATTTGATAACACCGAAGATAAAAACGTGTACAGAGTTCAAGGCTTTACTTGTACAAATTGCGCAGGCATTTTCGAAAAAAATGTAAAAAATTTGCCCGGCGTTATAGATGCACAAGTGAATTTTGGGGCATCCAAGATTACCGTCTTTGGTAATACAACAGTTGAGGATTTGGAGAAGGCAGGGGCATTTGAAAGCCTGAAGGTGACATCAGAAAAACAACTGATTAATGAAAAGAATAAGCCGTTTTGGCGAGAAAATTGGAACGTATTACTTTCTGCCGTATTACTTGTCATGGGGTACTTTCTAGGTGAGCAATATGGTGAGGAAAGCTTCTTGTCAGCAGTTACTTACGTGGCGTCTATTCTCATTGGCGGATACGAGTTATTCAAAAAAGGGATCAAGAATCTTTTCCGGCTTCAGTTCGATATGAACACCCTAATGTCGGTTGCCATCATTGGTGCCGCAGCGATCGGAGAATGGGGCGAGGGCGCCACTGTTGTTATCTTGTTCGCGATTAGTGAAGTGTTGGAACTTTACTCCATGGAAAAAGCGCGGCAATCAATCCGTTCTCTTATGGACATTGCGCCGAAGGAAGCTCTGATCCGCCGTGGTTCCGAAGAATTTACAGTAAGTGTCGATGATATACAACTTGGCGATGTCATGATTGTAAAGCCAGGTCAAAAACTTGCAATGGATGGCATTGTTATTAAAGGGACATCAACCATTAACCAAGCCGCAATTACTGGCGAATCGGTTCCCGTAACAAAAACAATTGACGATGAAGTTTTCGCAGGAACATTGAATGAAGAAGGATTGCTTGAAGTCAAAGTAACAAAGCGCATCGAGGATACAACGATTTCAAAAATTATTCATCTTGTTGAAGAGGCGCAAGCTGAACGCGCGCCATCTCAAGCTTTTGTTGACCGGTTTGCGAAATATTACACGCCTGCAATTATGATCTTGGCATTAGGGATCACCGTTGTCCCACCGCTTTTCTTAGGTGCTGCTTGGGGCGATTGGATCTATAGAGGATTAGCGTTACTCGTTGTAGGCTGCCCTTGCGCATTGGTTATTTCAACGCCGGTTTCAATTGTTACGGCTATCGGTAATGCGGCCAAAAACGGCGTTCTCATCAAAGGGGGCATCCATCTTGAAGAAGCCGGCAGATTATCTGCCATTGCTTTTGATAAAACAGGCACCCTAACAAAAGGCTTTCCAGAAGTCACAAATTTCATTACTTTTGGTAATAACGAAGAAAACGAACTCTTGTCAGCCGCAGCAGTTATCGAAAAGGGTTCCCAACATCCGCTAGCATCAGCGATTATCCGTAAAGCAGAGAAAGATGGTTCGGATTTATCGTTCGAAGTAACAGAGTTCCAATCCATTACGGGTAAAGGTGTAAAAGCTACAGTTAAAGGCGAGCTGTACTACATTGGAAATCCGAAACTTTTTAACGAACTACATGGTAGTATAAATCAAGATACTGCAAAAGAAATCAAGGAATTACAGGAGCAAGGGAAAACAGTAATGATCTTAGGAACGGATCAACAAATACTTGCTCTTATTGCTGTAGCTGACGATGTGCGTGATTCCAGTAAGAACGTTATCAAAGAACTGCACGAGATTGGTATTAAGAAAACTATAATGCTTACGGGCGATAATCAAGCTACAGCGAACGTAATCGGGAAACAACTCCATGTTGCAGAAGTGAAGGCCGAATTATTACCACAAGATAAACTGGATTATATCAAAGAGCTTCGTCAGAATTACGGTAAGGTTGCTATGATCGGGGATGGTGTGAACGACGCTCCAGCCCTCGCGGCTTCGACAGTTGGTATTGCAATGGGCGGTGCTGGCACAGATACAGCCCTCGAAACCGCAGATATCGCTCTGATGGCTGACGATTTAAGCAAATTGCCCTATACCATCAGACTAAGCCGAAAGACACTTGCGATTATCAAGCAAAATATTACATTCTCACTCGGGATTAAACTTGTCGCATTGGCTTTGATTGTCCCTGGTTGGTTGACGCTATGGTTGGCTATTTTCGCAGATATGGGAGCCACACTAATCGTTACGTTGAATAGTCTTCGTTTGTTAAAAGTCAAGGGAAATCCAAGTAATAACACACCTACGGGAGACGAGTGATTGAATGTAACTAAACTGGATCGGTTACGAAGGGCTGCCCCTGTTAGCGTGCGACCGGTCGACGTAGTGGGTCGATCGAATATATTGAACCGCAGCTGTTCTGATCCGATGTTAAAGCTTAGTTGTTCCTTCTGCTTTAAATCATGTTAAGGAGTGCATTTCATTTGGATTGTTGCGCACTATCCACCAATGTGGAACCAGCCAAAATCAATTGTCCTACTTGCGGGGAGAAGGGTAAAAGTGTACCTCTCATTACATTAAAGTCCTTGCTTATAGCTTCTTCTTTGGAAACCATTAAACCTGATAACACATATGCTTTCTGTCCAAACTCATATTGCAATACCGTATATTTCAGTTGTACTCATTCACAAAAGTTTGAAGAGGACACCCTGAAAGTACCTGTTTTCCAAAAGAACTTAAGCATGGATGTGCCAGTTTGCTATTGCTTTGATTGGACGAGAGATCGCCTTGTTCAAGCGGTTAGCGATAATCAGGACCCTATTAACCATATAAAGGGTCATGTGCAATCGAACCGCTGTGGCTGCGAAGTAAATAACCCTCAAGGGGCCTGTTGCTTAGGCAATGTTAACGTGTTTGTACGAAGTTTGAACTAAGGCAAAGCGATAGCGTAAGTTATCTCATGACCATACTTCTGGATTGAGGGAATATTCACAAGTTGATCCAGAGCAGCGAGTGCTTGATCTAGGATTCGAGACCAGAAATAATTAACCTTCTTTTAAAACAAGCTTACCGGAAAGCAGAGGTCACTGGACTAAATATTGATCCGAAAGTTCTCCGGAGTGCAGAGAAAAGATCGTTTATTCGATCATGTTGTCACAAGTCTTAATGTTTCATCATTTGACCTTTGAAAATAAATAAGGAACTCTATCCTTATACAAGTGAAGCAAATTGGGAATAATCAACATTTATTTTGCCGGTGGTGTCAGCTTCGCTGGTACTATCAAATAATGCAGATAATTTAAGCGAGATGCCCCAACCCTACCGGGCAGTCTCGCCTTCTTGTTTCCTCTCCTTTCTTTCACTTTACAGAAGGTCATTCGTCATTTCTTAGTATTTGATTTCCTGCTCCAAGTTAGCGGTTAACGATTCAAGAAGTACTTGATACTCTTCTTTCTTCTCACTCAAGATTTCTATTGTATGCTGCACATTTCAACCTCCTAACTTGAATTAACTAGAAAGTAGCAATTAAGAAATTCAGTTTTCATAGTTTAGTTATTGCTTTTATATAGCCCGCGATCGTAAGAAAACAAATATCGCATGCTTCACTATCACGTAGCCATTAAAAAATCCGGCATTTACCTTATCGTAGACAACTTCAACAACACCATAAGCGGGACTTGAGATAAGCACTATCTCGTACTATATGAGCTCATTTTATCGAATTGATTTTTTCCGAAATCTCATCAATTTGCTGTTCAACATTGGCAATCTGCGAATTAATCTCTTTTTGCCGACGCTTTCTTCGAAGCAAGTTCGTTGCACTTTTCTTTGGCGGGCTGCCTCCAATAATCACACCGTTTGCAACAACAGCATCTCCATCCAATGATAAAACTCGATAGCGATAATGGAGTTCGGTTGCAATACGAGTTGCATCATCAAATGTACGAACTACAAGTATATCTCCCATCAGACTCGAGATAACTTTTCTGTATTTGGGGTCAAATTCTATAAGATCAATCCCTTTGCCGATTAAACCGGGCATTTCTCTGGTAGGAATAGCTTCATCCGCCCTAGGGGCCTCTCCATTCGATGAATGAAGAGAAATTAATGTAGCCCGCCCTAACCCTAGAGGCTTCAAATATCTTATAGCTTTTATCCCATGTTCTACCGTCTCCACGACGATATCTTGCAACCTATCACCTAGCGCGGAATCGATTGCATTTTCCACTTGTTCGGGTACATCTATGAGTTCAGCAATTGGGCCGCAAACTCCTTCCAGAACCTTCCGCCTTCTGGCCAATAGAATCTGCCTGACACTAGGAAGAAACTCAACAAAATCTTCAGTTATTTCTTGATAGGCGTCTCGCTGTGATATAAGAGCTTCGTGTTTTTGCTTCAACTTATTTAAAGTGGCCTGCATATCACGAAGCATTTCCACTTTATTTGAATATTCCACAAATTCCACTTCCAATCGTTGAGATCCTTGAAGGTTTCCTTGGGGGTATTCATTTCGATCGTTACTGGTCTTTACTCGAAATAATGATATTGAGCGCTTCATCAAAGCTAATGTTTGACTCTTCAGCCTTTCTTTTTACAATATCGAAGGCCATTTTGCTGAATGTGACATATCGTAGAACCACATCTGGCCTGAGCAGGATGGAATTCCGAGACTTCTCAATTTTACCGTTTACCACATTTTTTCGAAGCAGCTCATAAATAACTTCGGAAAATGGGAGTGCCCCGCTCCGGCAGCGAACAAAATAATCGCCTTGCCTGGTCTCAAATATTTGCACATTTTTAGTTCCCAGATTATCGAACAAAGATCGCAATAAGTCGTACACAGGATGGACTATTGCTCTTGGTATGGGAAAGCGAAAGTCGATGAATCCCTTTAGAACCTGGTACTTCTTTTCTGGCCACGGGGACATTTCGCCGGTGCAAGCAATTTTGTAGGAAAGCCCGTCTTCGTTCGTAATGATTAATGGCTTGGTGTTGGAGATTAAACCTCTCTTGCCCAGGTGTTCGATATAATCGAATAAACGCAATCCATTCGCGAATGGAGTCAACTTCGTTCCGAATTTGGTCGTCTTTTTATTAGTATCGGATTGGAGCTGCTCTCGTAACATCAAACAATCTTCTTTTTTATAAAAACGCCGCTCACGCTTTCCAACTTTCCGGAGCTCGCTTGGGATGTCGCCGGATAATGCTAGTTCATTCAAGTATTGGGGTGTTATGCCCACAATTCCAGCCGCTTCTTTTGCCCCAAGCCCGCCAAAAAGCTTTTTCAGGCGCTCTGCTTCCTCAATTGAAAAAGTATATCCACCATCGCGACGATAGGTATCAAGGTTTATGGGCCTGGCGACACCTGATGTAACCCAATGTTGAATCGTTCTTACACTTTTACCCAGACTTTTAGCAAGTTTTGTTATGGAAACCAATAGCTCTCTCCTCTCATTCACCTACTTGCTACGTGCGTTCGGTTATTACATTATCGACGCATAAATTCGTTTCAGCTGTTCTAATGCTTGAGCAACGTTAAAAGGCATTCCAATTAACCGTTTATCCAGTCCGCGGATATGCAGCTCCTCAATAAATCCTAATGGGGTAAACTGCGACGGAGCGCCATCATATTCTCGAGCCAATTCCATTATTGACCATTGCAAAGGAAAGGTAATACGGCCATCTACTGCTTCGACACAAATTACATCGTCCTCTTTTTCAATAATTCTAATCATAGCGTACTTCGCTTTATTTTCCTTAATAAAATCCCATACGGATTGTTCATCGGTTAATTCAATACCTTGTTCATAGTAGTATTGGGATTCGTTTTGAACGAACCGGTAGCCAATGTAACTCATTGTCGTTTATCTCCCCTAGTCTATTTTACGAACAACCCATCCCTTTACGAGATAATGACGTTCCCCGCTAAAATTCCAAAGCCATGTAGCTTCCGCATCTACCTGGAACTCGCTCATCTCATCAACCATGAAGCGGGATATTCTTCCTCTTATAAAGAGCCCCACTTGTTCCAGTGAATCTTGAACATGCATTTCTAGCAATTGCTCGGGAGAATTGATAATGCTATGTGTTGGATTGCCGACGTTCCCCCATTCATATTGTTCAGAAACGATTATGGCTCGGCCGCCAGTAACCAATGCTTTAGCAATCTGCTTCAAATGGTTTCTAGCCATGATATCGGCCATAATCGATAATTCATTTGTAAATAGCATTGGGTCGGCATGATACGCCATTAATTGAAATGGAATGATCAACTGTGTCGAGACGTTGGCCGACATGAGAAAACTGTGCTTCCCGGGGATGACGTATTCCGGACAAATCCGATATTTATGTTCCACCCAATTTCGTAAAATTTCATTTGCAGCTAGCAGTTCCTGCTTCATTAAATGATTCAAGTAGTCGAATAATTTTCTATCATAAAAGAGTCCAGTCAAATCTTTCACAACAGGGCGAACCAACTTTTGCACTTTCGGATCTAACCGTTGGATCGATCTTTTAACCGATTTTTCATCGATGTCCAATAAACTTGTCTTAGATGCGAAGTGATAAACAATTTGCGATAGATTGAAATCGTTACAGTTACCCGCTCCGAGAATTAATGCGCTTTTTTTCACGGAATCCGCTTCGATCCCGATCGAGACCAGATCCGATATAAAGTTCCGGTGATGGTCCCATTGCACCTCGACCACTTGCTTATTAAGTTCGTAAAAAGCTGTTCCAGCCATTTCCAAGGTTGATTTAGGCTTCTTCAACAAAATTTCCCCCGTATATTAAAGTGATTGAAATCCCATATAAAAGAACAATGCTGCTAAAATCCATCCGAACGTTTGGACCGAAATGAAAACTACTCTCCGCGTTTCCATAATTATACTCCTCTCATTTTTCAATGCTATCTGAACTGCTGTATGCCCGCTACTCTTCTTGCCTGTTCTTTCATTAATATAGTTCGCATTTATGATGAGCACGATGAACTGCTGCAGGAGGAGCCACCACTACTACAAGGATGCGCCGGTCCCGCTTGAACCGTTACCATCGTCATTTCGGGAGGAACTGCTGCCTCCGTTGCCACTATTCCCGCTATTCATCACGTTTGGAATAAAAGGGTACGGAGAACCGGAACGTAACGATGGCCTCTTTTGATATTTCCATTTGCTCTCTTTCATCGATTACTTCATTAATAAGTCTTTTTAATTCCTCTCGATCCAAGATTGAACAACTTCCCCAATTAAGCTGAAAACCATTCTGCCGGATCTGTCGAATACAGGGTCGAATCTCGATTGATCACTTTCCCAATGATGATTTTTTGATGATTCTTGTCTATTTTATAAAAAATGCGAAGCCGTCTACTCTTTATCCGTTTTATCTCGGTGTTCCGATTGACGTGACCGTAATCGAACTCATTTGGTTTCGGATTAACACGCAGAACATTCAACGCCGCATCGATTATTTTTTGCTCCTCCGGAGTAAACTTTCGGATTTCCTTCGTAAATCGTTTCGATGAATACTGAATATGAAATGACAATACGCTCACCTCCTGATTTTTTCCTAATTCTAGCATGAATCATTTTAATGCGCAATATCGCAATATTATAACGAATAATTTTATTTTATTAAATTGCGTTCGATATTATCTAATTGTTAGTTTTTCTTGGCATTTTAAAATTAAATAAGATATTATATAACTAAGAATTCATAAACTGCGTTTCTTCTATTTAAAAGGGTGACTTATGGAGATACGATCTTACTTTCCCTCCTTACCGACACTACAAAATAGAAAGTCGATGCTTAACGATGAGTTATTTTTAACAATTTCAGTCGAGGGTTTTAAAAATACGAACTGGTCGACGATCCCAGACTCAATGTTGATTTATTTGTTTCTTCATGATGAACCAACCATAGGCAAGCGACGTTCCTCGAAAACAAAAAAAGAATACCTGCGGGACCTCACACAATTTCTTCGTTTTATTAATGAAGAAATTCGATCCATCGTTCCCGAAGATGCGCTCGCTTATCAAATCTGGTTAAGGCGCCAAAAATACGAAGCATCAACACTAAGAAGAAAAAGTACTGTAACAAAACAATTTCTACAGTACCTCTATAAAAACGGGGTATTAAGTTTTGATGCCTCCATTAAAATGAAGCGGGTTGCACAGCCCCTAGATAAACAGGTGAACCGCGACTTGTATGAATATGAAGTCGAGCAGCTGCTTGAGTATTTTAAGGATAATGATTGGTTTGCTTATACCCTCCTCCTTCTACTTACAAGCACAGGGTTACGAATCGAGGAACTGGCATCTGCAAGATGGGCAAACCTATTTATATTTAGAACCAACAAGGGTCAGCATCATTTTTTAAAAGTTATTGGTAAGGGCAATAAACCAAGGGACGTTAGGATCTATGAAGATGTGCTGCCAGTGATTATAGAATTCCGGCAACGCCGCGGACTCCCTACTGAACTTAATCCAGGTGATTCAACAGCTTTCTTTGCTAAACCAAATTGCGGTCATTATTCTTCGAACTATTTAAGTACAGAGTTTGCGAAACTTATTGAAAGGAGCGGGTTCCCATTCGTAATTCATAGAACCGATCGGATCACTCCCCATACATGCCGGCATTATACCGCCGCATATTTAAGCAGTAAGGGGGCTGATATAAGGGCCATCCAGGATGCGCTCGGCCATGCTTCAATTGTTACAACTGAACGATATTTGTGGCGACATCGAAAGCTTGAAAATCATGCAAGCACCCATATTGGGCTTAACTTTATAAATAGTTAGAATCTGCCCTCAGATTCTAGCTTTTTTTTGTCGAATAGATATGGAGTATAGAAATTTATCGGACATATATGGAAACCCTTTATTTTACAAATACGATTAAGCGTATTTATGCAACATCTTTTCGCCCTTTTCTAATGTGGTTTTGTGAAAACTATATATGTGCTAGAATTAATTTAATTATTATGTGCGAAATGGGTGGATTTTTATGGCTCAAATATACGATATAACTGAACAATTGACGTACAAAATGGCTATGCGGCAGTATAGGGTGGGAGGACCTGTGTTCCTTTTTAAGATATCGAAAATGACCGGCGACATCCTTTCTAGCGAACGCCTAGAAGAAATTCCAAGCAATTGGCCGAAGGAGTACGTTGACTCGCTTATGGAAAATGGGAAAGTTCTAGAGTCTGTCGTATTTAATGACTCACATTAAGACTCATCTTCGATCTTCTCGATGCACTCCGCAAACCTTAAAGTCTCGTTAGCCATACGGTGAATCAATGCTTCTTCCCCATACGTCTAACCATAAGAAATCTCACTTCTGAAGATATTTCGGAAATTCTAATTTAG
Source organism: Paenibacillus sp. GYB004 (assembly GCF_036577605.1). NCBI lineage: Bacteria > Bacillati > Bacillota > Bacilli > Caryophanales > Paenibacillaceae > Paenibacillus > Paenibacillus sp. GYB004. Next base: position 81,020 of record NZ_JARBDB010000025.1, on the reverse strand, counting down.
AGTGATTAACTCCTAGCTATACCGGTTAGTCCGATCATAGACGGATTGCTACTGACAACTATTACGCTGGCTCCGTTTCATAAATAGAGTAGGCCCATGCTAAGTGCATGGGCCTCTCACAGATCCGGACATGCGGGTCGACGCATCCGGCTCCTCCACGGTTATCCCCTCTGGGGATGATGTTCATTGTAAAGATCAAGCAGACTGCATAGACCGATTTCTCCAAACCATGTATTAGGCAATGCAAAGTTCGCGTGCTCCGTCCGGGAACTTCTCCAGGCTGTCATACGCAATCGCGGAAGGTCACCTTTCCAGCCTCGTCTGCGCATTTCCCGGTGAAGCTTTCTTATGTTCTTCCAACTCCGCATCTGAATGGAGCGGAGGCGTCGGCGTATCCATCTGTCGAACTCTTGAAAGCGCCTTTTTACATCACCCGTGACAAAATAGTTCCCCCATCCCCGTAGGTACGGATTTAGCGTTTTCTTCACCAATCTCATCACATCGACCGTTTGGTTCCTTCTCGTTATCTCCTTCACCCGTTCCTTGAACTTGGTTAAGGCCTTGCCTGAGGGAACCATCTTCTTTCCCGGCTTGAATTCATGCCCTAGAAACACAAACGATTCTCTTTTGCTGTTAACGATCTTCGTCTTCTCCGGATGTACGGTTAGGCCCATGACCTGCTCAAGTAGCCGGACTACTGACCTCAGTACCCGTTCGGCACCCTTTTGTGTCTTACAACAGATGACGAAGTCGTCCGCATATCTCGTCAGGCGATGACCGCGCTTGGTCATGGCTTCATCTAGCGGGTGAAGATAGATGTTGGCTAGCAATGGACTGATGACTCCCCCCTGCGGGGTGCCCTGCTCGTTCGTATGATAGCTCCCGCCGTCCATGACTCCTGCTCGCAGAAACTGTTCAAGAAGAGCAAGGACACTTCCGTCCACTACCGTTTCCTTTACCAGCCCGATTAATCTTTCATGGGGGATGGTGTCAAAGTACGATTTGAGATCAGCATCAATGACGTACCGAAATCCATCGTCCAAATCCTTGCGGATTTTATGTAGCGCCATGTGTGCGCTTCTTTCTGGCCGAAAACCATAGCTGCAGTCCATGAACTTCGCCTCGAAGATGGGTTCTAGCACTCGTCTTGCCGCGGCCTGCACGATTCGGTCTCCCACGGTAGGTATGCCCAGGGGTCTTTGCGTACCGTCTGCTTTCGGGATGTGAACGCGTCTTACCGGTTTGGGCCGGTATGTTTTACTTCTCAACGTCTGTTGGAGCACTTCTAGATGGTGTTCCAACCCGGATTCAAATGCCTTAATGGTCATTCGATCGATCCCTGCCGCTCCTCGGTTCCGCTTAACCTCCTTAAAAGCTTCCTCCAGATTGGTCTTGGCCCAGATCTTGTCGACCAGGCTGTACCACTTTCGTCCTTCTTGCGTCTTTACTCCCTCACGAGATCGATTGTCTTGCGGTTGTTCTTCCATGCTCGTTCTCCTTCCCTTCCAGATCGGCGGTTTGTAGCTTTCGCAATCTCCGTCTCTCTGTCGGTACTCGCCCCAGACGGCTTCTCCTTATGTTCATCCCCCGGATCTACGCGCTTCTTGGCTCCCCGGCTCCTGTCTGGCACATGGCTTCCCTCAATCGTTCTTCTTTCGTGGTTTCGGGCTTCGCACAAGTCTCTGCCTTTTGGGTCAAAGCTTGCAACGGCAACAACATGCCGTTTCACTTGCCTTTGCAAACTTTAGGGCAAGCTTATTCGCTACTATCCCTACGTCTGACTTCTCACCTTCCGTAATCTTGCCTTAGCCTTCGCGGCTTTGGACAAGGTTTACTGCTCATGCAGAGACGATGAGACCTCCTTGGGTCACGTCTACCGACTTTCCCCCGAATCCAGTCCTCCTAACTTCCGGAGCTATTGGTGGTATTGGACGTTCCCTTTACGCGCAGGGTTATCCAGCTCCGTCAGCCAACACAGTTTACCGCCTGTTCCGGGTTTTGCCTTCGCATCCTCCGCACATATCCTCACGGACTATGCACTATGCTTCAGCTATGCACTTCCGCCACCTTACGGTGTGCTGGAGACTTTCACTCCTTAGTCGGTGCGCTGCCAAGCGCACACAATAAAGGACGCAGAGACTTATAAGTCTCTGCGTCCTTCGCTTGCAGACTTCAAATGAACCCATTTATCTTATTATGGTCTATCCAATTCGATGGCCGGGGAATCGGAATCCATATTTCTTGATTGCTATTAACAGTTGCATATTGTCCATATCCTTCGGAATCAACATACCAAACTAACCTTTCACGTAGCTCAGTAGATGTAACATGAATGGGTTCGTGCGGAGGAGCTGAAGAGAAGCGAACGAATGGACTCCATCCGAATAAGATCGTATCATATTCGGATAGATCGAACTGGGATTCATTAATAACCCAAACTCCGAATTTTTTCCCCTCATTCACGTACCAAGTCATATCGCACCTGATTGGCTCACAGGGTGCCTTGAATGGATAACCTTCGTAGAGCGTCTTATCCATTTCTTCTTGACGCCATTTTTCACCAAGTTCTACATACTGTATGTAGTGACGGTATTCTTGTTCAGAAAACAAATCTCGAATCGTCTCTGATCGCCGATTTGGAGCGGGAAACTGATATATTTTTGCCAACGTCATCACCGTCCTTGGTCATGCGTTTCCTAAATAATTGAGGATTAATTGCGGGAGGAAAAATAAAATTCCCCCTAAAAGCGCGGCTCCATATGCAAAGAATGAATATTTGCGTTTCAGCATCAGATTATTGCGTATTTTGGCCGTTGCTGCAAATAAGGAAGCGATCATTATTATGTAAAGGCATATAATGACTTCCCAGGCTTTGATATATGACAAAATAATAGCGATCGTACTATGAGAACTCTCATCTGTTGGAGAGCTCGGCAAAGCTGTAGATTCTACCTGGTATATTACATAATAAGGCAAAAATGCAAGAGCAACCGCAATTATTGCCAATCCATAAGCAAAGAATTTAAAGCTTCTTTGTAAACTAGGATTTTTGTTAGCTTTTGCTATCAGTGCAAGAAGGATCATTACTGTAAATAATAGGAAAGATACTATTACACCCCATTTTTGAAGGTACGCAAGGAAATTTATTAGATCATCGTTCGTCGGTAAGGGTAATATTCCATCACCACTATCATCAGGCAGAAGCGGAATATCCCGCGATAACAAAGGATTATTCACAATCTTCATAAATAAGACGTCCAGTAGCAAGAATATTTAATATGAGTCCATTCTCGAAAGTAAATTGGAGCTTCCCAGACAATATTCTTCTATCCGGATGAATGTACTGGAACAACGTGTACTCGATTACCTCCAACGCCATTTCAAGGTTGTCCGGATCACATTCCCGTGAAAAAAGAGATGACATTTTCATCTGGCCATCATTATACTTAACGGACAGTTCTCTTTCCCAGCTTACCCGGGGTGTGCTTTGCGGTCTAAAATGTATCGCTATTTGACCCTTGGTATGCTCCCGAGTTAGAAACGGGCACTCTGTCGTCAGACTTTGACGTACTGTAATCATTGCTTTTTTTACCATTTCATTGACTGTAGACCTCAATGTTATCCCCCCAAAATGTCAAATGAACCCTCCCGCTGACTCGCGGGGTTTCCATCAGTTCAATTAATAATATTTCAACTTGTGATAACGCTTTTTTAACAACCAGATCATAGTCGTTAAGACTCAGAGCGATAAGATTATCGTCTACTCTTCCTTTTAGGTTGTGACGCCTTTCCCAAGTAATTTCCGGCTTACCAGAGGGACTTACGTCAATCGTGATACTGTTTTCAATGCGCGATTCGGAAAGAAGATGGACATTCGTAACAATGAAACGGTTAAGATTTTCAACTACTTCCTTAACGGATCGTTGCTTCATAATGACCCTCCTTCCTTTCCTTATTTGAGACGTTTCACGCATTGTTAAAAAACACCACTTCTTTTTCTATACATCTACCCGAAAATGATGATTATAAAAACAAAAATTATCGGAAAACGGAAGGAACATCTTTCCACGGTACAGGTGATATATAATAAATTTCATTAGATAAAACTATAGAGAGAAAGGTACTCAAAATCCATGTTGACGATTGGTAAACGATTAAAGAAGTATCGAGAAGCATTAGGACTTTCAACAACCGAACTGGCTAATCTTTCAGATGTCGGTCAATCTACTATAAGTTCAATTGAAAACGACAACCAATCTCCTCGAGTCGAAACCCTCGAACGGCTTTGTGTTCCACTTAATATCAGTATTGTTGATTTATTAATCGATACAGATTACGGCGATCTCCCTCCCAAAATCTTAAGAATTTTACATTCTATCAAGCAGCTTACATCTGAGGAACAAGAATATCTGTCTCATTTTCTGGAACTCGTCCTTGAACGAACAAAAAGATAGGACTGCTTTTATTATTTACCCCCAAGCCTAATTACCTAGTATAAATTTAGGAACACCATACTTATTAACTATTATAAATGATTCTTTAGAATTATGTCAAATTTTGTCTATTCGGTCTAATCCTTTGTTTTATCGGTGAAAAAAATGTCGAATAATAGCACTAATCGACAGTTGTACATCCGTAAACATACGCTGAGCATACCGAGCTTGAAATTAGCTGCAGAATGGAGCGGACCCGAACCGTTAACAAACCGCCCCAGCCGATTCCATATGTATCGCGAGATTATACCGACTTTCTGATACTACACGGAACTGAACTTGCCTTACGATGAAATATTGCGTATGAGGGACGAACTGAAGTTTTATTGGTCACGGCTGGACGACCTCCGTACAGTGCTGGGCAGAATAGAGGAAAAGCTGTAACCATCCTTTAACGATCCAAATCCGCGGCAGGTAAAAGGCCGTCGAACTAATCGGCGGCCTTTTCTGAAGTGAAATCGAAGAAATGACCACTAAGGATGGAACAGAATTCGCAAATTGGGAATTCCAATAATTTTTTACGAAGAGCCATTATTATAAGAAAAACCGTCTGATTCCCGGACGGTCCTTTGTCGTAGGCACTAAGTTGGCGCATGGGGAGGGCAGGCAGAAGGATAGCACAAGATTTTAAAGGCGGACACTCCGCTTCTCCACTCCCTCAGCCCGCCCCCTCTCGTTCTTCTTTCCATCAGGGTGACACGCGGTCGTCTTGAGACGTATTTATCTATCTTTGTATTTTGCTCGAATCGTTTAATAACGGTACCGCAGTCATTGATGGCACCAGCGAGATCAGGATACTATGATTGATCGAGTAACTATAAAAGCCCTGCGATCACAGGGCTTTTGGCAATTAATCCTCTATTGTGGCATCGATAAAAGTTCTCCAAGTTCTCCCGTGCCCGTTTAACTCACCATTGGATTTCTTGCAATTTTCTAAGGCTACTTGGGAAATTTCAAGTGGTATCTCCATACTATCTATTCATCGTCCACTTATTTTTCCTTTTTGACAACATGTGAACTTTTTCTCATTATTCGCTCGAGGTCTCGCATGATTTTCTCACGTTTGTCTTTTGATGAAGGAAAGGCGTTTTCACCAAGTCGAAACCTTCCACGAACCACCTTGTCATTTTTGGATTTCATTCTATCACACGCCCTTTTAATAGGATAGTTTCGAATTTCCAATCCATGATCTCGAGCCATTTAGGCAGTTAGACATGGCCGATTGTCCTCTCTGTTCTCCAGAAAGCTCCTATCTTCTATGGTCGAATCTACCAAAGTTTGCAACATAGACGTGCTGAGTATTTATTTCGATGCGAAATAGTCCGGTGCTCACCTGCATTTCATCGTACTGCTCCTCGAATAATGTAGGGCGTCCTTCGAGAGCATCCACGTCGGCGCCGCGAAGGCGCCGCCTAGCTTACGTTTTGCAGCTCCTCTTTGAACTTACCCCATACGTGCAAGCAATTCCAACCATTATTCGTGACTTGTACTTGGCAAACTACATGGTCGTGTAATTCAAAATGACGGAGTCGGTGATGGCTTATAATTTTTGTACCCGTACCATCATCCAATCTGCAGAGATCATCATCAAATTTTTCGATGATTCGGCCGGCAATGAATTGCACCCCACTCCTCGGTTCTCCTCCTAAATACATAGTAACCTCGGCAACTTCTCTAGGCCCTGCTTCATCATCTGGATCTTCAATAGGCAGATGATCTTGCACTAGATTCAATTCTGGAGGGCTTACATGTACATCCATTGTAATAGATTCATCCAACTCGAAGCGTTGAAAAGAGGACTCTATTATTTCGTGTTGTTCGCTCTCGCACTCGGTTTCTACTCCAATTATTTTCAGATACTGAAGCGCATCATGGTCTAGTTCAACTGTCTGTAATGCTGCAGCTCTTTCGGTCGGGTCTACTTCGTGTTCAAGTTCAGAACCAGCTTTCGATGTATCGGATGATGTAAGATGTAAAAAGTCATCGTAGTTTTGATAGGATTCCAGTTCATGATAGCTAATGACCATGCCGGCGTCCCGCTCGTCATATTGCTGCGCATTAGACGCTATCCTCCGCTGTATAAATAATGGCATAGAATCGTCTTTGACGGGTACATCCTGCGAAACATTTTTTTTGGCCACCGTGTCGTCGTCCTGCTTGTAAATAGGTTGAGAAACTCCCCCTCGCCTTGGTTGAATAAACAATGGCAGAGATTCCTCATCGACAAGCACATCCTGCTTCTGAACTTCTTTAGCCTCTTCTTTCACCGTTAGTTGAACTGTTGTAGCCTCGTTTCTGAGTTGAATTTCCCTAGCCTTAGCACGGTAATAGGCTGCTCGAGAAGATTCAAGGTGAGCATACACCAAAAGTGCCACAACAATCACTCCGCCGATTAAGAACCAAATCATCCTGCAATGCATCCTCTCTCAATGGAATATATTATGTCTATATGTAATGGCCCCTAAAGGCTCGAAAAAGAAATAGAAAAAGCCCTATTGGGCAGACTCATCCATAAGAATGATCCACCCATAGGGCTTAAAACTCTCCAAAATGCTCAAAGCGAGCCACAGAAAAACCTACATTACCTAAATAATATCAGACCTACAGAGTTGTCGCAATGATTATAGCAAGGTTAACTGGATCGACTTTCGACGGCAGAATTATATATGAAAGACTCGTCCGAAATAGTTCATTTCGAGCTCTGAAAATAACTCCAGACAGTACGCTACTACCTCTTCCCAGCTCCTGTTAGTTCCCTACTTTCTCGGATTCCAATATTCTGTACCCATCAGCGGAGAACCAGGGATACGCGAACAAAGATATTCAGATACGCCAGTGCATGAAAATTATGGGATGGCCTTCGCTTAAAGAGTTCACCAGAAAGCTGCAGGCGCTATTTCTCCGTAAGAAAGCACGTGCCACCAATTCAGATAAAATCATGATCGTCGCCGAGACTAGAAGTATGCAGGAGAGAGGTTCGTTACATGCGGGTTCAACGGACGACGAACGACGGTATAGGTTCATGTCGTTCGACACCAATGCAATTTTTCAGGTCAATCGTTGACATCTATCTTAACAATAGCTGTTTGAAATTGCTATATACTTGTTCTTTAGCAACCTCTGCTTCCACCCTCCAAGCTTTAGCAAGCTCAATAATAGTGAAACTGACATCCGATGGTTGAGAGATCCGATTAGCAATTTTAGTAAAAGGGCCGTCTGTTTCCGTTATGATTCGATCCTGCGGAATTCGGCTGATTAGACTTTGCCCTTTTTTGGTTTTTACCATCGATGTATTAACGGAAAAGAACATCCCGTAAGAAAGAGCACGGTCTAGTTCTTTTAATGACCCCGTGAACCAATGAAGAATGACGGTTCCATGAAACTTATCTCCAATCGCACTTATAACATCGCCTGCAGCATGCCGGGAATGTACAGTTAGGATCTTGTTCTCATATTCAGTGCACATATCTAAAATGGAGGAAAAAACCTCCCTTTGGTTTCGCTCATCTTCCCGTTGCTTCGCACTATAATCGAGACCGACCTCTCCAACGTAGCGTGTATCCTTAAGTAAGTCTCGAAATAATGACAGCTCGTGTTTTTTAAGATGGACGAGTTGCGGATGAAGTCCGAGAGCAGGTCGTATATAATTACTATTTTCCACCAATTTTGCTGTATGGGAAAACACCGAAGGTGCATTTGTAACTGCAATCGTATAAACCTTATTGGATTCGACCCAAACCACAACATCAGCAGGGGAGGAATATAAATCAATATGACAATGTGCGTCCACCAACGGGATCATTTCATTCACCTACTTGATAGAGAAATTGACGAACCTCTTCCATTCCGCGTGTATATACGTCCACATAGGCCTGAATTTGCTCTGCTCCTCCCGGCAAAGGCCCCGCATTTAACACTTCAAGAAAAGGTCGGAAATCAGGCAAGGCAGCCCTATGAAGAGCCATTTCAAATGCACGGAAATCACGCCCCGTACCATTTTCTGATCTTGGCGGATTAGTCAGAACGTCCACTGCATATGGTTTCGCATCATCTAGTCCTGCCGCTGCCATCGATGCACGACGAATGATGCATGGTACGCAGTATCCACAATGCTGATACGGGTTCCCTCCTTTTATGTGCCGGCCGACTCCTGGATGAGAACAAGACATTGTATAATCAGCGCCCGCTTTTAATATCGATTGGTGTTTGGCATGTAGTAACATTTCACCTTTTGTGGAAAACTGATATGGTGTCTCTATTTTTACACTTAAACCAAGCATATCGATAAAGGACTGCAAAGTACTCATGAAATGAGGTTGTGTCGTCCTCGTGCTCAAGCTGCTTGTTCTTGTGTGGGTTAGAGGTACATTTAAAGAGATAAGGCCGTTTTCAGGAACATAAAATGTCGTGTCATCTCCTAGAGAACTTGCTGCGGCGATAGCTAGGGACATAAATAGAATGGACCGGCTTCTTGTAGTTAGTTCTGTATGTTTGGTCGAGTTTTTAGGTGGTTGGACAAAGAACCGAAGATGCCTCGATGAATTGGGAAATTGTTTGTCGAGTAAGGTATACACCTGTTTCTGCACTTCACTTAAAGGACCTACCGTATAATGGCTGACCAGAAAGACTGGTTCTTTTTCCGCCATCAAATCTATCGCTCCTACAAACGAATCCAAGCCTCCCGAAAACAGGCATACTTTTTTTGAAAATGGCGGCATCTTAAACAAAGGTTTTTGCACTTGTCGCTGGCTTTTCCGGACCCGCAGCTCCCAATGGTCTCCTGTTAAGAATGACAGCATTCTCTCGAAAATCGGTACGGCACCTTCCCAAACTTCCTGGTGAGAGACCGGTAAATGCAAAATGAAATCACGCGTCCAGTTATCGTGCGCATCTGAACGAAGGACGCGAACATCTGCAGTATAAATACCTATTGCAGCATTAAGAAGATCCATTGCCTCTTCTGTGGGAAACAGATGGTACTGAGATAATGTGTTACTTATATTATTCCCTATCGCATTTGGATGAGTAGAATGATATAAAGGAACCGGCAGGACATATTGGTTGTCAGAAGCTTCAATCGTGTATGTATCAGTTTCCCCTTCCAGACAGACAATATTCCAACTCATTCTGACACCTCCAGCATGCTGTACGCATCTGTATATATCGCATCCATAATTTGACCTATTTGTGGTCCATTCCAATCCATGCCAAGGACATCTACTTTGCTTAGATCCAATTTGACGGCCTCTTTCACATAAGCTTTAACATCTCGTTCCATTCGTATTGCTTGCTCGGCCGACATTGCGTGCTTCTCTATTCTGTCGCCTAACTCCTGCAGCCAGCGCTGATAGATATAGTTTTGGACACAATCTTTGATTGCGTCCCTAACCCCATCTTCATTCATTTGGTCAATCTGATTCAAATCATCATCTGCACCAAACTTCTGGAATAGGTCCGCCATAGCGTCATTCACGGCTCTACGAGCGATGTGATCCTCAAGAGTAGCCCCCATTGGTGTCAACGCTTGTGCGATTGCTGCAAATACAGCTTCTACAGGTTGTCCAATAACTTGACGGAGTCCAAGATTATCAAATGCTTGAAGGAATCCATTTCTAGCGATATCCGAGAGAAATCCGCCCAATCTAGCCGTTGCGCTTTTACCTGCAACGGCATTTTTAGCAGCTGTCTTAGCTCCACCTTTGGATCTTACATAGGCTCTACCGGTTCGGTTAAGGTTACCTTTATTGGAAGCGTATCGGCGCATCATCCCTTTTGGAGCTCGCCAGCTTTCCATACGTACCCACTTTGGAACCCCAGGCTCTTCTTTCGCCGGTAACTCCACATCCTCATTTTTTTCTCCCGCTTGATCCTGACCATCTTCATCTGCAGGAGTCAAGTCTGGCTCTGGTGGCGAATCAGGTTCCTGAGCCCACGGAGGCAACAGTTTATTTCCACCTGTAAGTCCGCCATAGGAACTTGATGTCCCCATAGAATCACTCCTTTTATGCTAGTTCGCTTAAACGACGGTTCGCTAGGCTTGCTAGTGGTTTATTGCTAGTAGTTTGTGACCATTGTTCGAGCAGTTTATATGCAGATGGGACTGCTTCAGTGTCTTTCGCAAGACCGATTACCTTCATGACCGTAACAGGAGGGATCTTTGCTTCGGACATACGCATTAATAATGTGATTAACTGCGGGATTAACTCTTTCCTTGCATCCGCCCAATCTAAAAGTCGCATGAATGCGGACCCTTCATCTCCTAGATCCTCCTCTTGCCGAACCCGATCAGACAAAGCATCGAATACGGCAGAGGCATCAACTTGAGTAAGTGATGAAGCGGAATCAAGCCCCTTCTTTTGCATGGCTTGGCTCTGACTTAATAGATTCGTTAACGCTTCTTGTGCTTCCGGGCGCATCCTTTTAACGCCTATCGAAAGTGCGCCAAGCGTGTCTCGTGAGAAATAAAAATATGGGCGCAGATCAATGTCACTAAGTGCCGGTGGAATCTGTAACCATTCCTTCATCCACGGATCGGATAACCATATCTTAAATTCTCCGCCCAGTTGCTCTTGGGGCGAAATTTTCGGTTGGGCTGAAGCTTTCTTCGACTTTTCGGTCTGTTCCTCCGACTCACCCGATATTTCGGCTACCTCTTCCTTTTGGTGCGCTTCTTGATTCACGAAATCTTCCAAAAGCTTTAACTCCGTAGGTTTTCCTGCTTGCTGAGCTTGCATCTCCGCAATCCGAGCAAACCATGCAGACCGGAAATATTCCAATACCATGAGCTTGGCCAAAACCTGAAGCTTAAGCGGTATTTTTTTGGATTTCGCCATTTGAACTCGCATTAGCAACGTATTCAGAAACCGTTTACTCTGACGGGGATTGCCGTTCATTCCTGAATGAAGAATAGGAGCAATGGTAGCAGCCAGTGAGAGTCCTTCTTCTAGCTCCGTTGGTACTTCTTCAAGTATGGATTTTGCGATCCCGTAATTAAAAGTGATCTCATGCAATAACTCGTTATCACGAACGAGAGCCTTTAAGCGGGACTGTTCGAAATGTTCATCAGATAAATGTAGATTGGCAAATAGAAGGCCAATATACGTTTCAAGCTCCGTACGTCCAAGCGATGTGACTCTAATCGGGAACTGAATCAATTTCTCCAGATAATCCCTGCCTACCTCAGCACGCTCACCGGGCAATTCAGGGAACCGCCGACGAACCGCGTACCGAACTAATCGCTCATCCGCTCCAAGGATAAATGCCGTTTGAGGTGCATACAAAAATAATCGAATGGCCTCGAGCGTTTCTATAATTGTATCCGGTGTACAGCGGTCCAAGTCGTCAATAAAGACCACCAACGTTTTGATATTCGTCTGACTAAGCAACTCAGAAAAGTCTTTATGAAAATCTCGTACGCTGCGACGAATGTTTTCGTCGTCCTCGGTTTTCTCCTTGATGAAATCTTTTATTTTCTCTGTATCTAATTCTTTAATTTTCTCCAAATTTTCGGACAGGAATGATGCAATGTCCACCCCTGCGCTAAGCCCAAATGCAACTGGTCCTCCAACCGCAAATGCGGCTGCTTTTTTACCTACATAGGATATCGTTCGAAACCAATCAATTCGTTTCGTTAACTTCGTAACGAGTTCTTTGGCCTTGGCACTTAGTGCCCTTTGCTCGCTTATTTCGTCCAAGATCGTCCCCATAAGGGCGGTTTTGGCATCATCATAGCCTTCAAACAGCCATCCGTTAAAGGTCAAACACAAGATGTCTTCATCCTCTTGCAAATCCTTTTGGATCATCCGTATCAAACTAGATTTTCCACTACCCCAGTCTCCAAATACACCGATAGTAGCCGGCAGCAAAGATGGACTTTTGACAATGGAAGTTACTGCGGTGACCATATAATTAAAATCTAGTAGATCGATATCTGTTTCATTATCAGACCACATGATATACGCCCCTTTCGTCCTATGTGAACAATATACATATTTTATCAAAATATGACATGGTATTCTATCTGTGCGCAAATGTAAAATGCCTATTAAACTGCATAATGAAAACCCGTATTTTTAGAAAAATACATTATTCGCCAATCGAGTAAGAGGGTGCGACTAACCCTCTCCTTCCCACACCACCTTACATCCAGGTCTGCATACGGCCCCAATAGGAACTTTTGTTTGGGGAAGATGTAGGAAGCGCAAAAACAAGCCCTTTGGGGGTATACCTTTAAAAGGTAATACCGCCCACAGGGCTTTAAACTTTGTAAAAGGGAAATCTGAGCAAATTAATCAAATTGACCACTTTTCATATATCATGCCACCACAGTTATTTCAACATTAGATCAGGGTTAGTTGGCCCTTGCTCCCCAATGCATCAATAAGGCTAGGCGGGAGAGTTTAAACGAGGCAGTTGTATATATACGTAAAAAAGCTAATGGAGCTTACTGTAACCAATCAACGGGCTTTATACCCGAATTTTGGTTCGATTGAAAAGCATAGACGTTATCTCTTAATGAAGTACAATGGAGTTTACTAGCCTTCGTCTGACCATAGATTCTTAATTTGACTTCCATCTAAACGTTTTAGAGCCTCCTCCCTCTTCTTCCTGTTTTCCTTCACGATTTCCTCTTGGGTTTTGAAAATTCCCTTCTTCGGCTTCCGAAAAAGTGATACTAGCTTCCGGTTCTGCATGTTTAATATTCACCGCCAAGGATGATTTTTACCATTCATTATTACCAGAATCTATTAAAATATAAGTCGCAACAAAAAAATAAAGACCTTGGTCTATACCAAGGTCTTGGGTTTGGGATATTAGCGTTGTTGAGGAGTATCTACCGTTGCTGCGGCTTCTTGTTGAGCCACCTTCAGTTGGTCGAGAACCCGCAAAATGTGCTCGCGTTGACTGCGATTTTTCTCAACAATATCTCGCTGCGATACAAAGCTAATTTTGGTTGGCCGCTTGACTTGTTGAACTTCCATCGTGGATTCCCTCCCTACCCTCAATTTCACGTTTTCGTAATACTAAGCAAAATGCATGTACAAGACGATAGACTTCCCGTATCTCTATAATATCATTTGATAGAGTCAGCTTCAATGCCTTGTCGTTAGAGTCATCGAAATGAAAGTTCCAAATCCATGTTTGGTCTAAGACTCGCATCCGATATGATGCAACAGTTCGGCCAGGGAACGGATTATTATAAGAGAACCCATCCTCATCTTCAGGCAGCATTGCAACATACACTGAAGCATATCTATTCGCATTTACTTCTGTGAGTGCTATCGTATCCGGACTGGCACCAGTCGTGCCCTTGTCCTGGATCTTGCGAATAACGTCACCATCCACCCTATAAATCGTATAAGCGCAAACGAAATCAAGTTCATAAAAGTTCATACAATCGTTTACTAATCGATAGAGGGATTTATTGATAGCTTTAATCAAATCAATTAGATATCCGATAGCTTGTTCGTGCTTTTCGACTTCAGCTTGAAGGAAATCCCTAGCGCTTCGAAATTGTTCATTCTCGGATCGTATGGCATCAACGTGACCTTTCGTATACTCAATAACGCTTTTTACAGCAACCCCTTCGTTCGGATTAAAAATCGGTGTAATAAAGTTTAGAAGGCCCTCGAAATTCGCATTTTGCTTATACAGGAATGTCGCCCACAATTTGTATTCCATCGGACGTTTTGCCTTAAAAGCACCGATATGAAAATTAACATGCCCAATTGTTGTCATTTCCTTTGTATAACTCATTACCATGATAAAGTAGACCAAAAACAAAATAGAAACTGTTAGAAAAGCAATTAACCATACTGGTATCGTAGCAATTAAACCGCCCGCTATGAGTAATCCGGGGCCAACAATCGGAAGAGAGCCCCAGCCGATCTTGCCCAGTACGCCTGCTGAGCGTATCAATCCTTTAAACGACTGTAACGGCCCACGCCAAGCTTGTCCCCTCCACATTGAAGCATCTTGACTTCTCATTGTAAGGAGTATTGGATCGAAGACTGACTTCAATTCAGAAATAAAACTATGATAGTTTATCTTTGTCTCATCATGCAAATATATCACCACGTTTCCCATTAATCTGGGTTACCTAAATAGCAACAAGTCAATATGTATAGCTATTCGCATGTCCAGGATCTATTTCCACTGGACTAAGAATTTAAATACTATTCTGAAGCTTGTGTCCAGTATATTCAGTTGGTAGAAGCAATATACTTATAATCTTTCATGAAGCAAACCCTCTCCTTTGAGACTATAATAATTATCCCTACCGACTATTACATGATCCAGCACTTCTATGCCTATGAGTTTCCCTACCTCCATCAATCGTTCAGTCACTGAGATGTCCTCGGGACTCGGGTCAACAATGCCGCTTGGATGATTATGTGCAAAAATAATACTCGCTGCTCCTCTGCGGATTGCCCCTTTGAATGCTTCTCGCGGATGCACGATTGAGGCATTTAGTGAGCCAATAGATATTGTCTCTCGACCGATCAAGCGGTTTTTCGTGTTTAGGTATAAAGAAACGAAGTGCTCCCGATCAAGAAACTTGAGATCCTGAAGAACTTTTAGAACATCATGAGGGGTTCGAATCACGACATCTTCCAGTTTAGGTACCACCACATTCATGCGTCTACACAGTTCAAAAATCGACATTAACTGAAATCCTTGTTCTTCATCCAGGTTGAAGAGTACAGATAGTTCGTGTTCAGTAAGGGTCCCAAGATAGGCGATCCCACGATGTAAAATGTCATCCACCAGACTAGAAACCGAACGATTTTGAACAATCGGTTCAAGGATCACAAGTAAGAGATCCTTCTCAGAAAGATGACCGGAATCGCAAGTCCGTAAATAGAAGTTCATTGTTTCTTTTACCGCGGATTTATTCAACATCGAAATGGACATGAAAGCACCTCCGTACAAGCGATTGCCGCCTATTGATTATCATGTAGAGTTTGAATACACTTCGACTCGGTTAAAGTAAAAACACAGTACTTAAAACAAGAGCTTACGATTATTTTCCGTATAGCAAATGCGAGCAACGCGCAAATCGGTTGCGGTTCTCCCCCTTGAAAATTACTTCATCGCTTCGATTTCGCGCTTAAAAGCCGGTTCAAACAACATCAAACCAATCACCCTGCCAATTATGAAGGTTTGAAAATCGATACTTTTATCCGCTGTCATAGACTCCTCCTTAGTAGGGTATGATCTATAAAATAAAAAGCCGACTGTAGACACACTACCAAGATGGCAGTATGCTCAGTCGGCTTGTAAGCGCCCGAAAAACAAAAAAACCCTACAGGCACACTTCTTCCATAAGAAGAATCCACCCGTAGGGTTTAATACTCGCAATAAGGCTCAAGAGAGCAACGAAATAAGAATTTACTTCTCTATATTACCATATTATATTTTCGTTTGTATAGCTACCTCTGTTCCGAATATAGCCATTCCATAGCCGTGTCCGTCAGCACATATGTCGCGAATAGGAGTTCAAGCGCCCGGTACTCGGCGTGCGGAATCGATTTGTATTTACGAATGAGAGCGTTATAGGTGACCTGCAGGAAAGCATCCTGAAGTATCAAGCTGTTTCATCCGATCTGGTGTAAAAACTTGATGACCAGATATTTCTCCGAATTTGAAATATTTATTTTCAAATCAATTTATGTTGAACAAGGAACGTTAAATTTATTACCAATTTGATATTGCTTCTACTAGCACACATAACGGTAGATTTGGAGTATATCGTTATACTGACTATACCTTATTGGATACTGCACTTAATTATATGGGGAATAGCACGGCGGATGTGCCGGTGTAACCATTCCCAGACCTTTAGTTATCATGAACGAAACCGACCCTGCACGTTTGTGTGACGTAGGATAGTTACTGGTGATAGCTGCAAAAAACAACCAGTAACCAAACCAGAGCTACGACAAAAGGAGTCGGTTAATTATGCAGTATACCACAAAATAACATCGGATTATTTGCGAAACTGATTTTACTATTTCACATATTAAACCTCGTATTCCTCTGAAATAACGAACACCGAAGGGTCATCCCAAAATCGCTCTGGTCGAACAATAATGATTTCATCTGCATCCAAACCGTCCCTGACATAAAGCTCAGGCGTATCCTCTTCCGGGATTCCTTCCAACATCAGGGCAGCTTTCGCTTGATGAAAAGCTTTTTGAATCGATAGCCCGAAACTAATTGACGAGTAAAACTGTGCGGCAAAGACCCGAGCCGCGTCATCGCCAATGGATGTATTCATTCCAATAGCCGCGTCAACGTGCTCAACAACCGCTTGGGCTTGTCCGTATGAAAAACAGGTGTTAAAGTAGACCAATCGGATATGATCCCCCGCGCTCATCATGACTTGGACAATTGCTTCTCTTGAGACAAGCTTCGTTCTTCCGTCTGGCGTTTGAAAAACGAGTTCGTCTTCTTCGGATCCATGGCCACTGAAATGAATGACGGCCGGATTTAATTCATTAATGGCTTGTAATACATCATTCGTTCTAACGGCCCATCTGGTTTCAAATGAAACCGAATCTCGGTGTTCCGATTTTCTAATCATTTCTCGGATTTCCCGTGCCTCTTCGTCCAACCTTAACGATCCTTGATCCAATGGGTTTGAGGCCATAAATAACACCGTGATTTTTTCAGGCACGTTCTGTAAATCAACGATTGCTCGCTGCATTGCCCTTTGCAATTCTTCATGTCTTCCTAGTGTCTCCTTCACTTTCTTCTGTTCACGCTCCTCTTCCCGCCGCAATTTTCTCTCTTCGTCCGCTATATGTTTGCTTACCTTTGCAGCTTTGCGCTCAATGTCAGCTACTTTCTTATCAATCGCCGCCATATCATTCTGCGCCCGCTCGATCTCTTTGAGTTTGGACTGAACGGTTGATACGGACTTTGTGCGTGCAATGGATTGCTGCGCGGAACTGATCTTTTTCATCAGTATTGGTTTTTTCTTCGTTTCACCCGCTTTATCAGATTGCAATTTAGCGAGCAGACTTTTATTTCTTGCAATGCTACTTCTGTATATATCGATTAGAGCCATAAAAGGAGCACCGCTTCCCTCTTTTTTAAGCTTATTTTCACAGAAACAAACGTTCCCGTCAATGCTAACTAGTTCAAAATTGTACAGTATTACGAAGAGTCTTCAGCACGTTTCTCACAGGCAAAGGCTTACCTCGAAATAGTGTTGTTGTTTTAATAGTTTTTCAAGTAGGTGTAATATCATGAAAACCCCATGAAATATAAAGGGCTGTGCATTTTAATGGTTTTTTGGTGGAAGCATCAACAAAAAAGTGGCCTCCAGAAAGTCAGCTTTCTCTGACTTTCTGGACAGCCCTTAGCTGTTAATCAAACGCTTTTGGCGATCGAGGATAGGTGGATTTGAGTACTTTGTAAGCAAACCTATCGACATCGCCAATATAATCTTCAGTTTGCGGTTTTTTCGCAACGAACTCTGTTGCCCACTGTTGGATCCTTTGTACCAATAACCGGGAATCATCAACTTCAATTTCTCCCGTTTCAATGAGACAGCCCGCATTAAGTGCAATATCGATAACCGTTTCAAGAATAGTATCCCTGCTCATAAAGCCTCCACAAATTCATTGTTATCCAACCTCGAATTGAAAAGGTATTGGAATTACTTTTTGTTCCGATAATTCGTCGATAAACTTGGAGAGCTGACCAATTGGGGCCTCTCTCTTCACAAGCTCTTTGAATAGTTCAAAGTACCGTTTACTTTTGCCGATGTTCCGACTTTCATGGATGATACGCGCCAGTTCCTTTAATTGACGCTCGTCCTCGTCGAACATTAATTGATTGCGCGGCACTACGGAAATACGCCCGTCGAAATGTCTCACCATAACCATCGTTACCCCATAACGATCACGACTCGTGCGCCCGGCTCGGACCACTTCATTTGGAATAATGTATTTGGCTTCCATCATGTATTCTCCCGCTCCTTTCGGAGTCTCAAAAGGATGATCAATCGATTAGGCACTCACGGAATATTCCTTCGATTCTTGGTCGACCATTGCATTGTACATCAGGCAATTCCCGACCCAGTAATTAATGACGTGAACGCATGGTGTTCGAATGTACTCGATCGATATATCCCCAATATTCGCCGATTGAATTTCGGGTGAATCAGAAATCGGTAGGTTTCATTTTTCTCTCCGTTTTCATCGAAGGAAAAATGGAGCTCCAAGTATTTGTATTTGATTAATCTGTTCATTTCGATTCGAACGGCGTCTTCGCCTCGTTCCAACGCTTCAGCAACGAAGCCTGCATGCATATTGATCATAGCTATGTTCCGGATCATGGATTACACTCCTCTATTAGATTAAAATAACCAAATCGTGACCTGACGATTCAGATCCGTAGTTCATGAACAGGTATTCCGTTTCGACTCTTCGTTTCTGCCCAAGGGCTGCCTTTCGTACGGAGCCGACCTTCGTTTCGAGAGTCATATAGTCCCAATCCTTATAGAGTTCCAGGATAACGGGGTCGCCGAAGTAAGTTACCATGCATTTCCCCTCAATATGCCGGAGCATATAAGCCAGCTCAGCATGGTCTTCGTGCTTGAAACCACCCTTATAGCAACCTTCACGACCTACGTAAGGTGGATCGACAAAGAAAAACACGTCCGGCCCGTCGTAGCGTTCGATTATCTTTCGGAAGTCCAAGCATTCGATCATGACGGAGCGGAACCGCTTTTCAAAAGCCTCCAGCTTGGCGACCGCATTCTGGTAGTCTACAGCAGAATTTTTAACCTTCCCCGCACGCCAACCACTCAATTGATTTGGAGTTGGTATAATGCTATGACGAAGTAAATAAAAACAACGAACGGCACGTTCAAACGGTTCCTCCGGTAATTCCTCGCCTAACCACTTTTCATATAGAAAGCGACTCGTAGGAAGGGATTCCAGCGCTTCGATCAGCTGCTCCTTTTGCTCCCGTAACAGCAAGTAAAAATTGATCAGGTCGCAGTCTTTATCATTGAATACTTCGACCTTACTTGGCTGCCGGGCCACCGTCATATGGGCGCCTCCGCCGAAGAGATCTACCCAACAATGATGCGTGGGTATATAAGGAAGGATCGATTTGGAAAGCCACTTTTTTCCTCCGAACCAGCGAATGCAAGATAAACCCGAATGTACTGCTGTCTCGCCTTTCATATAGCCATCTCTCCTATTTTCCGAAATCAGAATGGATCGATTCGGAAATATAGGCAGGACTCTTTTTGTCCTCTTGCGCTTCCTCGACCTTGCAGATTGCCAGAAGACGCAAGTGCTACTTATCCCTGTTGGGAGCTCGCAGAAGGGGGCTACAATGAACCGCAAAGCGGAAAATCCCGCTCCTTCAATCGCACCTGAGATTAGAGAGAATGGCTACGTCTCGCCCTGTAATCCATACCTTCACCTTCCATGCTCGCTTACTTGAGCAGAGCTATTTGCATCCGCTGCAGGGCCGCAAAAACATTATTTTCAGCCATGAGTTCATAATTGTGCTTGATCAGATAAAGCCTCAGCTTGGCAATACTCGCACCGAACCTGTTCTTCAGTCCTTCGAAATCGCAACGTGCGTGAAGATCAGCCAGTGATTGCACGGACTGTAGATTGCTATAGAGTTCGCCGAGTGTGTCTTCTTCACCCATCGCATTTTCAAATTCGGTGCATGCCTTCTTTGCGTCTTTACACTTTTGGCGATAGCAGCCGAGCAGCCTTTTCAGCTCCTCCATGTTGGCTTCGATTCCGTACAAATGAGCCCGACCCTCAAATTGCTCAATAATTCCGCTCGCCTCTTGAGGAGTCTGAAACCGAATCAGCGATGAAACATGCAGCTTCTCGCGTTCGATTTCTTTCATTCTTCGTTGGTTGAGCTCTTCCTCGATCATCCCTTCATACCAACCTGGCTTTATTCCCAAGGGGACTCCATCCCCGTAAACCCGGAATTCGAGGCCATGTTGTTGGAATAGTCGTTTCAGCGGGTCGGAAATGGTCCGACCTGCGTGAATCTCTACGAAGGGAGCAGGCGTCATCTGCAGCACGAAAGCAAGTATTTTTACTGCAAACATCTCGCAATCGGATCGCCGCGGATGCCATTTTTGCCTCGGATACGGTTCTACGATTTCGTCATAGCCCACGATTCGTTGGCCTTGGAAACTGAGAAAGAAGATACATTCGGTCGGAAATTTACGAACCTCCATATACTGTATAACAGCGTTGACCCAACGGCTGCGAGGACTCTGGTAAAACTGGTTGGCCGGCAGCGGGTTTTCGTGTCGGGTTGACGACTCTGTGATGAATGCAATCCGATTCACGACACCCACTCCTCTTCATCAACCGGTTGTACCTCTTCTTTTTTGGTTTGAAAGCTTCGGACGATCGCATCACCTATAAACGTAACCAGACCGCCGCTGCATCCGGTTTGTGCATTAAAATTAATGACGTGCGTGTAAATGCTGTCCGTGTGGAATAAATTGTTCAGGACGTTATTCGCAAGTTGTGCGGCAAATTTATTGGTCGCACAGCGCTGTGGGGCCTCGTGAATCAAATCGCCGCAGCCTTCACCCGGAAAGTGGGACATAGCATCCTCCAAAATATTCGAAAATATTTGGCCAACCGGCTCTAGGATAACTTCACCATTGAATTTTAGGCCGCAAACAATTTGCCCGCCGAATCCACTGTGGTCCATCGATTTCTTTTCTTCATCGGTAAGGTCGCGCCGATCCGAGTTCGAGTAAAGAACGCCTTCCACACCCGCGTCGATATAAATGAGTGTTTCGTGGGAAACGGAATAAAAAAAGTCATCCAGCAGCTGCCGCGTTCGATTGTAGGGTAAGCGCCCGGCGCCTTGTCATCTTTCGATGACAGGTCTCCAAGCGCTCCCCCCCGAACCGGACTTACACCTTTCAGCGTATCCGGCTCTCCAGATAAATCATTCGCCTTGAACTAGTCGAGTCTTCCCGCGTGGAGGTCGATATGGCACCTTTTACAAAGGACCATTGTTTTCCTAGCTCGCGCGATCATGACTTGTTCCCATAGCCTTTTGCCTTTTAAGTCTTTGAGCTTCCTTGTATGGTGAATCTCAAACGGTCCATTTTCGCTTGTGCACCACTCGCATTTGCTGGCTTTGATTCTTTCTTCTAGGGTGGTCCCGTTGTAGTAGATTAACCAGTTAGGAATAATGTCCACTAGACCATTGTCTACGGGGAGGTCCTCCCTAATGAAGGGGCCGCTATAAAGGTATGCAATCCTTGTGTTGCCTTTCTTATCCTCAAACTTAACCCCTAGCTTACCTTCGAAAGTGTGACTATCTCGTATTTTTTGAGATGTCGTTTTGTTCTTGTTGGCTAAGGTTTTTTGGAAGCTCTGATGGATAAGGAAATAAGGATTGTGGAGTCTGAAAACATTGTTGGCAAGCTTGTAATACTCATAAAACCCTTGAACTTGAGCGTTATATGTTCTAACGATTTCAAGTTCAGTGTAGTTGAGATATTTCTTTACATGCGTTGCCTTCCAGGTTCCATCTCCCTTAAAGAGTATGAAGCCATTCCTTATCATAAAGTCCCTGATCCTGTCGTAAGGCATTGCGAGCAATACATTACCGCTTAGTTGCCTGCTCCTTCCTCGTGATGTGTTCAGGACCTTTTGGCTGTGATTGATTTTGATGTCATAGCCAAGGAATCTAACCGTCTGCGAATTGTGGGTGATCAGCGTTTTTTCAGCACTAAGTTCCAGTTTGAGTTCCCTTGATAGGAAATCTCTGATCTGTTCTTTGACTGCTACCGCATCCTCTTTGCTCCCAATGATGCTAACAAGGAAATCATCCGCGTATCTAAAATATTTCAGTCTTTTGAAGCCACTATCCATGTCATCCATTGATGATATTGAGCGATAGTACTTCTCTAAGGCTTTAATCTCCGTAAGCAGTTGCTTCTTTTTCGCCAGATCATCACATTCCTTGTACTTCTTCCTCCGTTGTCTCACTTTCGAGTTTGCGTTTACGTAAGCAAGGCTGTACCCTCTTTTCTCACCAGTCGAGAAAGACTCGGCGAGTTTCCCCATAAACTGGTCAAACTCGTTTAGGTATATGTTAGAGAGAATCGGACTCAGGACGCCTCCTTGCGGGGCTCCGCTGTACGAGTTGGCAAATTTCCAATCCTCCATATACCCAGCATTGAGAAACTTACGAATGAGGTTCAGGAATCTTTCATCAGTAATCCTTTTCCGAAGAATGCTGATCATGATGTCGTGGTCGATGTTATCGAAGAAACCCTTAATATCGCCTTCAATCCACCATTTGGTGCCTTTGCCCAGTGTCTTAACCTGTGCAATGCAGGTGTGGCAGCTCTTCCTAGGTCGGTAGGCATGTGAGAACTCCGAAAAAGTGTCCTCATAGATTGCCTCCAATATTACTCTAATGAGTTCCTGTACTACCTTGTCATCGAAAGACGGAATCCCTAAAGGTCTCAATTTTTCAGAGTTTCTTTTAGGGATGTAAGTTCTGCGGACTGGTGCCGGCTGGTAACTCTCATCGCGGAGAGCAGCGATCACCTTCTCGATTCTCGCCATCCCAAAGCCATCGATGGTTTTACCATCAGTTCCGGCGGTCATATTTCCTTGATTGGGAGCAAGTTTTGAGTAAGCTTTAAGGTGAAATTCAGGATTGTATAGCGTTCTATACAGATCTTTAAAGGCATAGTCGCTTTCTTTCGACTTAGATTTCAAGACGCTTAATAAAGTAGATGGTCCCTGCATGGTCTTACACCATAACCTTTCTGCTTTTGTTAAGCGATATTATCCTGCTTTCCTTCGCCATGTACGCGGTTTTCCCGCGTTCGGACTACTACGAAAGCTCCGTTACCATATTGGATATTCAGATTCGTCAATCATAGCCTTTGCAGGCGTTCCAACTTAGGTAATCCCCATTTAGCCATGAAAGTGATAGTTACTGAGGTTGGTTAGGTTCCCATTTCGTTCAGTTGAGTCGCTTATTGCGACCGGCAAGACCTTGGAATGACTGATCACGGGGATAACAAACCCGTGTTCACCTGGTCTACCTGCCCTATTTCCCACGTTTACGAGCAGGGGGATGGTTCTACCCGCCTTAGAACTTGGGTTCAAGCAATCCAGCTTTAACCATACAACCTCTTTTCTCCCTCGGTTAAGCGCACCCATGCGTGGTTCATGAAATGCCTCACTTTTACACCATGCTATACTCCCCATTAGGTTTCCCCTCCGGATAAGGTGTCAGGAGATAAGAGTCATCTTCCTAGCGCTATAGAACGCAATCACTTCATGCCCTTATGGGCGCACGTTATCCACCATGCCTATTAGGACCGGAATGACTTGTGTTTTTTCCGATACGGGAGGCACGGGAAGTAGCTGTTCGAGCAGCTCTAAATCTTTAACGTACGAAGTGACCCGCTTCACATCTATTCCGTAATGCTCGCCGTATCGTTCGGCAAGGGCAATGGCTTTGTACTCTTCCGCTTCCACGTCTTCTTCGCAAAAGAGCTGGTTGTCAAGGTTTTTGGACTCAACCCGATCTCCGTCAACGATGGTCAAATCGTAAAGAAAGTGTTCGTAATTGAAATTACTCTTGGCTGCTCGAAGATGGGTAGAAATGTCCTGACATAAGCCTCGAATAAAATGCGAGCCATTTGCTCCACATCCGATCACGACGATCTGGTACAGGACTCGAGCTTTGTCACTTTTCTTTAGGTATAGCCGATTAGGCATGGAAACCCTCCTTAAAATAAGAAAAAAGAACTGCAACCACTTGGCAGAGTTCTTCTCCTCTAAATTACTGTACAATATGAACCCGATTATTCCACTCCGCTGGGTATGGAAGAAAGATTGGGGAGTCCAAGTGCGGAGAATCAAAAATCCGCTCCAACGGCAAAAGAAAATATTTCCCGTTGTATCCTACCCGCAGCTGCATCTCCGCCATTTTGCGATGAAGTCGCCCGATGACGCCATAGAGCATAAAAGCTTTCTCATTCTCATCATCAGTTTCTGAAAATTCGGCAGACATGGAGTTATGGGAGTGGATGTGGCAGACCTCGATATATCGACTTTCAACGTCCAGCTTCTTCTTGAAGGTCGCATCGATCCGATCATGCTTGACCCATTGATGGGGACACTCCACTATATACCTTCGATCAACCGTATCCCAGAAGATCTGCACCATGACCTCATTCATATCCCATTCGTTGCAGTAGTCACGAAAAAAACAAAGTACCTGATCCAAGATTTTGCCCGGAATTTTCGGCAAATCAAATCGGAATCCGGTTGGCACATCGTCGAGCTCCGCGATCTGTTCTACGTGGGATACCATGATGCCAATCGGTTCTTTCCGGATTTCGTACAACTTGCCATCTCTGCCGGCTACAATGTTAAACAGCTTAGGAGTTCTTGTTTTCATAAATTCCGACATATGCCAAAAGAACCCTCGAATGCTCATACCATCCATCCCTTCGTCGTCCCGGACGCATAAGGCATGAGCCTCCTGGTTTCCAGATCGTAATCCCATACCGTTCTTTCTTCGGTGAGCTCGAAAAAATGCAACTCCATTTTCTCTCGGAGCTGTTTCAGCGAGATCTTCCCCGAATCCGGAACTTCGGAAAGGAAATCGGTAAGTTGAAAGGTATGTGTGGCGTAATGAACCGTGAAATCTAAATCGATTTCGATGTTTTGGTCTTTGGCCGACCGTGCCGGCGAGTTCGCTGGTTTTACCGGTTTTGATAGCTTTTGCGAATTCGCTTTTTTCTTATCGACCGTAGTCGGTGCATACTCATCACCGAAAAGCGATAATTGCTCATGTGTATTTGCTGTAGTATCCATCGTTGCCTCCAATAGGTTTATTCGTAGTCATCGAATTCTTCATCATCTTCATCGATATCTTCTTCCGGACGAGCGATTCCAGCTCGAGGAAGAGTCAAATAGTCCGCTAAGGTTTTTCCCGTACTTTCGAGAGTCCCATCATCAAAGTCTTTGTCGGAGAATTCAATAAACCGATCCCGAAGATTCTCGTATTTGTAAAGATCGTTATTGCTGGGACTGTTCAGAAACAGGTAAGGAAGGGTAGATAACAAATGCAAGTTGTTGTAGATATCCTTCCCCTCACCTATTTTGGACAGTTCCGGCCAGCATGCTTGCATACTCTTATCGGCATGCTGGACATTGGAATACGGATAGTAAAACACTTCCGAATTTGGCCCAATGACCTTGTCCGTAACGGTCAGGATATTTGCCGACATTTGGCTGCTAGGAAAAATCTTAAATACAAAGTAGGGTAAGCGCCCGGCGCCTTGTCATCTTTCGATGGCAGGTTTCCAAACGCTCCCCCCCGAACCGTACGTACACGTCTCCGTGTATACGGCTCTCCGTTTATCAATCTAGTTTGCCGGCATGCAAGGAAACATGGCAGTCTTTGCAGAGTGCAATTGTTTTCCTATGCCGAGCAATCATGAACTTTTCCCACGTCTTCTTGCCTTTGAGGTCTTTTAGCTTTTTGATATGGTGCATTTCTAAGGAGATATCTTCTCTCCCGCACCATTCACATTTTCTAGCTAAGAGTCTCTCAATCAAGCTACCCCGGGATGAGTACTGAAATGGATTTTGCATATTATCGATGTTTAAAGAAGCTGCTGAACTCGTAAGGTCACGCTTGAATCCTTCGTTATAAAGGAACCTCGTCTTAATACCGCGTTTGGTCGAGTATACAATTCCAAATTCGCCATTTATGCTGTATTTCGTGATGATTTTACTAATCGAGGACTTATACTTATTTGCAAAGGTTTTGTACATACTGTATTCCATGATGTATTTGAAGCTTTGTAAGCTGTACACGTTCCTCGCAAGTTTATAGTACTCGTATAGTCCACGAATCTCCGAATTATATTGACTAATAATTTCGAGATCATCATGATTGACGAATTCTGATCTGTGTACTGCAGACCATTGACCAGATTGCTTAATGCGGAGTACCCTAAGTTGCAGCAGCTTATTCCTTACGAGCCCAGAGGGAACGAAAAGTTCTGGTCTCATGTTGTAGACTTTATTTTTTGTGCCATCCTTACCTTTTTTCGAAGTGTTATCTTTTACAATCCCTATATCGTAGCCCAGAAACCGCACTTTACTATCATTATGCGTGATAAGAGTTTTATCTTGTGAGAGCTCCAAATTCAGCCTGTTTTTTAGGAAATCTGCTACATCCTTCTTGATGAGATCGGCGTCCTTTTTGGAACCGATGATTCCAATTAGAAAATCATCAGCGTACCTCACATATTGCATCCTCTTATATCCAGAATCCATAGCGTCCGAGAATGGATGTGGGTCCCTTAGCTTTTCAAGCTCCTTCTTATAAGCAATGATTTCGTCTTTTTGCTTCCGAGTATAGCTTGGCCAAGTATCCTTATGGAGCTTTTTAAGCCGGTATAGCTTCCCTTGATAATATCTCCAATTAGGATTGGCCCTTCTAACCTTGCCTACGTCGAACTTCTCCTTAAACTCTTCCATGTATTTGTCGAGTTCATTTAGATAGATATTAGCCAGGATTGGGCTGATGATTCCTCCTTGAGGCGTTCCGCTATGCGTTCGATGGAATCGCCAATCCTCCAAATATCCAGCTTTAAGGAATTTCCAGATAAGATTAATAAATTTCTCATCCTTAATTCTTTTTCTTAGAAGCGCGACGAGCACATGGTGATCTATGTTGTCGAAGAAACTTTTAATGTCGCCTTCGACAAACCACTTGGTTCCTACAAAGGTGTGTTTGATCTGGAGGAGAGCCGTATGGCAACTCAGGTTTGGTCTGAAACCATGTGAATTAGGTGAAAAAGAAGCTTCGTAAATACTTGTCAGGATATCCCTAACGACTTCTTGAACCAGTTTATCGTCAATTGAGGGAATCCCTAATGGACGCTTACTGCCATTCTTTTTAGGGATGTAGGTCCTTCGAGCAGGTTTAGGCTGGTACGATTCGTCCTTGATCTGGTCGATAATATTATTAATCCGTTCCGTACTCATACCATCGATTGTTTTTCCGTCAGAACCTTCCGTCATATTCCCTTCTTTGGCGTAAATGCTTCGATATGCCCTCAGAAAGAACTCTGGATTGTAGAGATTACGGTAGATTCTTCGGTATTCGTATACTTGATCGTGTGAGTGTTCCGCCAGATTGGTTAATACCACTTTTGGATCTCTCATGGAGCCTCGCGCCCCTTCCCAATAGAGTAGTAACCCGATAAACTGTTCCCCTTCGCCAGCACCGTCAAGGTGTCTTATATCCTTCGATATAAGTGTGCCGCGGTTTTCCCGGGCTCGGACTACTACGGGAACTCCGTTACCATGCCAGTTATTCAGTCTCACATTAGACATAGCTCAGAAAGCGTACTGGTTTAGGTAATCCCCGTTTAGAACAATCGAAACAGCGTATCGTAATGTCGGATGCGACTTTCGCTCTTTACTCCTTACAGAAGTTGGCTGGTGTTGAGACGCAAACTTCTCGAGCATGACCTTTACTTAAGAAGTCACCACCAATTGGCGTGTCATAACTACCTTCCGCCAAGAGCCGAATTACTCCCCTTGAGCTATCGTTCAAGCAGTTTAGCTTTCATCCTTATTTACAACTTTTCCCCCACCCTCAGTCGCATCATGGTAGTTAGATGACTTGGGCTTTATCGGCATGCTGCACTCCCCATTGTGTTTCCACTCCGGATGAGCCGATCGAGGACAGGAAATTCGCGTCTGTTCCTGCGTCTATGCTACTAGGCGAGTTTCAATTTGTTCCCTATACGGGCGCACGATCATCTTCGGGTATCCAACGTCCTTGTACAAGGCGTTTCCATATTGAACATTAAATCGCTGTTTCTCGACTTCTATGGCAACCGTGCGGCAGCCGGCACCGTTCTCTTGATAAAGAAGGCAATTGCGCGGCAACAGCGGGCTGGTTAGTTGATGACGTGCCGTAATAGGACGCAAATACTCCAGAATCCAACTTTGATCCAATTTCTTGGTAAGAGTCAAGAACATGGAGCGTAGGAGCTGCTCGTTTTCCTGTCGGTTAATGCCCTCCAAAAGCGCACCGAATACTGCGGTGATAAATGCATCAGGAGAATTGGAGATGTCGACTTTCCCTAACAAAGTTGTGAGGAGATTATCAAAATACTTGGAGTCCTCCAATTCTTCAACCCGCATTAGAACCTGTGATAACAGCTTGTTCAGTCCCTGCTCACTGAGCGATGAAACATCGATATTCTCAGTGAAGGTGTAGAAAAACCGTAAAATTGTGTCTCGATCGCTTTCTTCACCAAAGCGCTGCAAGAAAAGCTTGAATACTTGGTTAATCTCATTGGTATTCGATGAAGATTCAATCATCGGGCCGAATATCTCCAGAAGAGAAAAATGTTTCTGTCCGTCCCGTACTAAGAACCTTCGAATGTCAGCATTATCAAGCATGGTCATTAAAGCAAAAATGAGCTCATCCGTCCGGATGCGCTCACTCTTAACCATAAGTCCATTTACATAATCTTCAACAGTTGCCAGTAAGCCTCCTCTAGGCAACCGAATCAATGTTTCGTCCTGTCTGCTCGTCTGCAGAGCTAGTTGCATCTCTTTCCCTCCAAATTGTAAGTTTGTAAAAGAAACGTTCTTTGAATTCAACGAAGCCCTTTACGAAATGAAAGGAATCCGTCCCATAACCGTCGCTTTCGATTTTAAATCCATCGTCCGTAAAAGAAGTTTCAACAGAAGAAAAGCTGTAATGGGTGTCAAGCGCTCGGACCGGTTCGATGATCCAAGCTTCTTCACCCTCCATTTCCGGATGCTTATCTCGGAGCGATAACCATTCGAATCGTTCCGGAAAGCGTATTTCGTAAGTGCACTCATTCAACTCATCAAAATCTGAAGAACCGAATAAAAATGCAACCGCCCGGTAGAATAGGATGCCATTCTCGCAGAACTTCCAGTTGCCTGGCAAAGGATACCCGTGATCGTGCATCTCTTTCGCGACTAATAAGTTATCCATCGCTTCCTGCCATTCCATTTGGACATGCGACGGTAGAAATAATGAGGCCGTCATCAGAAAAACCTCCTTGGGGTCTTTTTCGCCTTCAACGAAGAGGATATTCCTGCTGCGTGCCCGACCCTGTTGATCTCTACCAATAGATTTTGTTTGTTTTCCTCTTCATCACCATCATCGATGTCGTCAGCCTCGTAATCGCGAATCGCGTCATACGCCCGCTCCCCGTCTTTCAGGGTGAAGAGACTAAAATCGACATCTCCTATACGGACGACTGGGGAGTAAATGACAAGATAGAGTAGATCCATCGCTCGTTGCATACCCGCAGCTGCGTCGTCCATAATCGATCTTTTGGTCACTTCGTTGAGAAAGGTTTGAATATCGATGCTTACATTCGCTGTTTCCATAAACTCCTCCTTAGTAGGGTATGATCTATAAAATAAAAAGCCGACTGTAGACACACTACCAAGATGGCAGTATGCTCAGTCGGCTTGTAAGCGCCCGAAAAATAAAAAAACTCTACAGGCACACTTCTTCCATAAGAAGAATCCACCCGTAGGGTTTAATACTCACAATAAGGCTCAAGAG
Organism: Paenibacillus sp. GYB004; assembly: GCF_036577605.1. Classification (NCBI taxonomy): domain Bacteria; kingdom Bacillati; phylum Bacillota; class Bacilli; order Caryophanales; family Paenibacillaceae; genus Paenibacillus; species Paenibacillus sp. GYB004. The sequence goes on along the minus strand of NZ_JARBDB010000025.1, from coordinate 50,883 downwards.
AGCAACGAAATAAGAAATTACTACTCTATAATACCATATTATATATTCGTTTGTATAGCTACCTCTGTTCCGAATATAGCCGTTCCATGGCCGTGTCCGTCAGCACATATGTCGCGAATAGGAGTTCAAGCGCCCGGTACTCGGCGTGCGGAATCGACTTGTACTTACGAATGAGGTCGTTATAGGTGACCTGCAGAAAAGCATCCTGAAGCATCAGCTGTTTCATTCGTTCTGGTGTAAAAACATGATGACCAGATATTTCTCCGACTTTGAAATATTTGCTTCCAACGAGATAAGTGTCATCCCTACGGAGTACTTCTCCGAAATGGTTCACTTTCAAGTAAAACGTATGCCTGCCTTCAGTGCAGCGATAGGTGATTCCGTCATGATCATGATTGTCATAACGAATGGAGAAATCACCAAGCGTCGATTTCACCGTTTCGGCTGTTTGCTCAATCAATGGTATCGTTATTTGGATTAATCGGCGAAGCCTGCAGCGAATGGCGTCTTTGGCCTCTGTCCAATCGTTGACTTCCTGAAAAGGGCCGCTCATTCTAAAATATAGCTGATCATCTTGCGCAGCGATTTTGTGAATGAAACGAGACTCCTCATTATTGTCGATATTGTGGATTAGCCGGTACTGAAAGGCAAAATACCCGTTAACGTAGAAGGTACAATGCCAGTTTTCATTAATTTCTCGAGCAAACTCCTTTTGATCGAGATATTGATGAGGATCCGGCAGGGCCGTGGATTCGAATTTGCAATTCGTGCATTCCAGTTCTTCGAGCACATCCACAACAAAAGGAAGCAATTGTACCAGAATGTGTTGATTATGCGATTCTAATAGTCCCAAAGATGTGTGAATTTGGTTGTTCATGTGATTAACCTCCTCGATTGTAAGGAGCGGGCACGCCGCTCCAACATTAACATAGTTCCAAAGTTTGCTCGTCTGCGGCCCGGTTGTACTTCGGTACTCGCTGAAAAAGAGGTTGATCGAATGGATCTACGCCATCCGGCTGCTCGTCCACTTCGTCCCACCATACTTGAAATCTGCTGTAGCGCTCGGAGACCCACCTTCGAAACTCATACGCCCAGCTGCTATACTTATTGAAAGCTGGTTTCGTATCGATAGGGGGGCATGCCGTAATGGATTCTCCGATGAAAGGTGTCGCTTTGTACATATAATTTTCCTCCTTATGGTTGGTAGACCCAGTGTTTATAAAAAACAAACAAACGCTCCGATAGGAACGTTTGTTTGGGTAAAATGTAGGAAACGCAAAAAAGCCCTATGGGGGGCATACCTTTAAAAAGGTAATACCACCCATAGGGCTTTAAACTCGGCAAAAGGCTCATCTGAGCAAATTAAGCAAATTTAACACTTTTATCATATCAAAGGTATTACCCTTTGTCCATCTTAATCTTTACAAAACGAATTCCAGCTGTCCCGGCGCCACCTTTTTCCCCGGCTTCGCAAGCACCAGTTCGATGGGCCTCGCTGTTTCGTCGAAACCTAGCACCTGGCCTGGCTTAGCATACCAGGGAGCATAAAAAAACATTTGAATGGTACATAGCTTGACTGCTATACCTGAAATATCCGACGCATAAGCGCGAAGAAAATAGTTGGATGCCGGCAAGAGCATGGCACCGCACCCTACGCATGGATCGTTTACGGTCTGTCTCTTCATCTCCTCCCGCTCCCCCGCCCCATGTAGGATCTCTACCATAAAGCGGCATATATTAAACGGAGTTGGGTAGTAGCCGAGGCCTTGATGGTAGCCCCTTCCGGTTTGATCGACAAGAACGTTGGACAAATAATCGGTTGGATTATCCAGAACTAAAAACAGGTCGAAAATCCGATAAAAGTGTTCGTTCAGCCCTTCCGAAATGTTCGGGCATACAGTAGATCCGCCAAGTCCCCAAAGGAGCCAATCCGCAAAATTATCGATTGTCGCCTCGTGATGCTGAAGACAAGTATCCAGCATCGATTTCGCTGCCTGGGCCTGCGGGCTCCAAATATCCGTCCAATGAATTTGAGGAATAGGTCCGCTGCCGGCGATAGTCCCCTTCTCAAGAATATCCAGCCAGTACAGCCAGCGGCCGCCATTCAGCAGTTCGTCATAGACAAACAAATAAGGGAGCAACCATCCGCGTTTAGTGAAAACCTCAGAATGATTTCGCGGCATTCCGCCTATGGCCATCGCATATCCGGAGACATCACTAGGCAAATTTTCGAGAATCTTGGGATCAAATCGTTCTAGTCGGTATAAAGCCACTTTATCTGGTACTTTAGTCATCGCTTACGCCTCCGGAAAGAGAAAGAAGGAGGTCATTCGACTCTCCTCCCCACTCTTAAAGTTTATCATGGTATGTTTAATGTTCGTCTTAGTTCCGTCAATACAAACCACAGGACATTCTTAACCCGAAAGAGGCAACCGCCCCGCTATAGTAGTCAGCGGGGCTTCCTCCGATCGAAGTTCATGACGTAAGAATGTATGTCATCACTGCATCGTTTTCGCGTTCGAAAGCCGGTTCGAATAACATAAATCCGATCGTGCTGTCAATCTCGATAAACCTGCTGGAATCGGGAACGTTGTTGAAAAACAATTCGAATTCTTCATTTGTTATCCGTTTTAAAGCTTCCGCCTGAAACCGGAATGGTTCATCAATCCAAGATACAAGCATCTTTCCAACCTGGTCTCCTTCGTCCCAGAACAACGCGGAACTATCAGCAAAGGAATCTATGAACAACCAAACGCGGTTACTTGGGATGCCTGCCCGGATAAAGTAGTGGTACGCTCCATCGTAAGCGTCGTACCCATACCATTGATTTTCCTTAATGGTGTAAAACATCGTATCCCTCCAAATTTCATTGAAAAGAAGAAGCCGTGTGATCGTAGCTTATCTCTCAGACAAAGTGATGTAACGTGCTCGAACTAGAAATTAAATGCAAGCTGACCTTCGGCCGGTGTGGAGCGGGAACGCTTTTTCTTGTACTGGCTTATTTCCACGACTTTCAGCAGACCCATTTCAAGAAGGTCCTTCTGCACCGTCGGTTCGGATGGTGCTTCTACGACTGAAGCAGCGATTGTGAACAAATCCAGTACTTCGCTCATTTCTACCGAATGAACTTCTGGCTCCTCGCTTGCGCTGTTGGACGCATCTAGTGGCGGTAGCCCGCATAGACGCCTCGTTTCGTTAACAAGCAGCTTCATCCTCGCCTCCAGAACGGCCTTGAATTCTGTCTCGTTCACCATCTCGACATCTTCCAGGTCTTTAGCGGCAAGCTCCGTCCAGGCTTTCGCCACATCAGAACCGGCAAAGCAGTTTGCCAAATCTGCAGCCAGTGAGGATTGCCCGTCCCTAGAGTACTTTGCCAATTCCGAACGATCGAGTCTTCCTTCAACCATGAGTGCATGGCCGCGTGCAGCCATAATTTTCATGAACTGCGCCATTTGTTGCGTCCGGTTGTATACGAGATAATAAACACGGCACTCCCGGTCTTGACCCAGCCGCCACGCCCGACGTGAAGATTGACGTACAGTAGAAACCTCGTAGTTGAGTTGGTAGTAGATAATCGTTGGCCAGTACATAAGATCGAGACCGACTTCGACCAGCTTCATGTTGGTAATGATGACGGGGATTTCGTCCTCCTCGAGCTGCGCCAGAACTTCCGCACGATTATCGGCGTCCGGTTCATCGAGAATATGGCAGCGAATGCCGCTGCGCGTTAAAATCTCATAAATCCGTTCGTTCAACTGGTATTCGCCCGTATAGTTGTTGTAAATAACACAACGTCTGCCTTCAGCCAGTTCCTTTTGAACGAGTTCAATGAGCTGGCGTTCTTTGGCGTGACAGGATTCAGGTTCGAAGGCCGGCGCAGAGATGCATTTTTCCCCGAAGCCAAAAACAACGGCACCGCCCAAGTCTGGCCGATCCGCATAGTTGATGGTAGCAGGAATGAACTTGCTCCAAGCGCCTTTAGAGCCACTTTTCGAGCGTCTCATACATTCATCACGGAGGGTGTTATGGAAAAAGGAATACTTACTTGCATGTTCGGGGTCCATATCGAGGAAAATGGGTATTTCTTTAAGCTCAACGAGGGGTAGTCCCATGTCGGACAATTCCAAAAAGCCGGCTTTATGAAGTAAATACTGAGCCGTCAATTGCGGTGCGATACCAGGCTCTTCCGTTGGCTGCCGAGGTTTTTGCTTTTGCTTGGTCACCCATCCGGTATCGTCACTCTCAACATCAACAATTTGTTTCAGCTTCCCGTATCGGGACGCCCACTGGATTGTTCCGGAGTTGTAATCGAAACCGTCATCGAGTAGAGCCTTCGGATCGGTACGCCATAAAATCTCTTTGATGCTGGAAGACTTACCGTTCGTTAGTGTTCCAGTTAGCAGTAGATTTTGCTTAGCAGCTTTGACCATCTGGGCAAACGCATCACCGCGTCCGGACGATTCGCCTTTACATTGATGAGCCTCGTCGCAAATATATAAATCAAAATACTTATTCATCCGCTTGAAAATCCTACTTATATTTTCGCGTGGACGATTTCGAGTTTCACCACGACGCCAAGAAGCGGGGCGCCATAATTTGCTTCGGCATGTTGCTTGCCCGTCTTTCAATATACCTTCCTCATGGTAAGTGCAGGTTTGGATCCGGCCCGTGCGCCTCCATTTCACTTTGAGGCCGTGGGGTAACCCGTTCGGAAGTAATCGATGCTTTTCTCTCGCCTGATGGATTTCATCCATATCCGGCTGTGAACTGTCGGCAAAGTCACTCCATCGAGCGGGTACACATCCTTCTTCAGCGTCTTTATCTTTAACCATAAGGGGGCGGCCGCAATCCGGGCAGTGCCAGGCATACTCCGTCGAGCCGGCGAGACGTCGCCATACTCCGCCAAAGTACGGTTCTGGACCTAATTTTGCACGGTCTATTCCGACAAGTGTGAATTCCAATCCAGTTGGGCGATAGCCCTGCTTTACTTTCCGTAATAGTCGAAGAGCATCTTGACTGTTTTCAATGATTTCGACCTTTACTCCGCGGAGCGTACCAAGGATCTCTTTGTTCTTCCATTTGCTTATCGTTATACTTGGAGCTGATAGTAGCACCGCTGTTCCACTTATTATACCGCGATCCTTCTTCATCTGATGCAGGACGTTGGCAACGCCGCACGCTACAATCGATTTACCCGTCCCCATATCCCCCGAGCAAAATTCCGAATCCTCATGTTCCAGCGTATTCACCAATGCCTGGATCATATGGGCCTGAGCTGGAAAGGGGATACGCTTCATTTCGCCAATGGAGCGATGTATTGGCAGCTGCTCCAGGGAATGCCGCGGCTTCTGTTCCTGCAGCTTCCGAGCCATAACCTCGGCATTTGCGACCATGTATTCTTTCATGCTCATCGACGGGTCGAAAACCCCTTGAACGTCGCATTCCGGGATCTGCAGCAATCCGTTTTTTAAAGCCATTTCGATTACCTTCAGCACGGATTCTTCCGTTCCGGTAAATACAGCTGCTTCAAGATTCGGCCACAACTGGTTGAAATCCGGATTCCTTATGACACGTAATGGTGACAAAAAGTGATCGAGTAATCCTGCAAATTCATTCTCCCATTCAAATGGTAGACCGAACCGATGAATGACATGTTTCGCCAAAACATCGGACATGATCCCGTCTGGAGCAACCAGATACGACCGGTTGAACTTTGGCGAATTCGGCATGGACTGTATGCCATCCATAGTCAATAAGGAATTGAACACGACGCCATGCGCGATGTCACCGATACCGATCAATCTTTCCATCCGACGGTACGTATCGTAATTTCGTTCAAATTCCTCATTCCCAATCTGGAGAGTGCGCGCTTCCAAAAATCCAGCCGAAATTGCAGATACAGCCTCCGGAATGCCGAGATATGAGGCCATAATGATATTCTCATCTGAATCCTGTGCAGATTTTTCTACAATCATTAAGTGCAAAAAAGCTTCAAACCTTCGATCGACGCTATTCATCGAGATTTTCATGATCACGTCTTGACCCGAAGTCCGGCTGGGGATTTCTCCCCTTGGCCGGACTATACGGCCAGAGGACGATTCCCCCCCAACTGATGCGGTATTGTTTCAACCTATTCCAAATCGTGAACGCCGGCTGGCCAAAAGACTCTGACTACAGAACGGAAGTCCTTCGTTATCATTTCGCCGATTTTATTGCCCGCTTCATTATAGCGCGCCTCGGTATCCACGATTTGTTTCGTTATGCCGGAAATGAATAGCGATAGGTAGTGATCATCCTTCCTCGTAGAGAGGTTAGGAGTCATTTCCCCCCGCTTCGCACCGCACGTGCGGCTTTCACCGCATGCGGCGCTCCATCGTGACTAGAGCGTTCCAGCTCCGCAGCGAAGAGACCTTTAACTTTCTCACGAAAATGAAGAACTTTGCTCCTTGGCTTAGGCTCAAGCAGGCTAAGATCGGCTTCATTGTGAATGTACTCATGGCAGGAATTATGAAGCGTTGCAAGATTGTTTACCTTGTTGACCAGGTCGATAGGTAGCGTAGGATCAATGTGGTGAATATCCATGTCAGAAGAGGTAACCTCTCCTCCACAGATTCTACATCGTCCTTTGTCCCTATTGAATGAATATGCTCTGTTTAGGTAGAACTCGAAGTTGTATATTCCGCCGCGTCCGCGTTTCCTGCCAGTTTTGACGATAAGTGAATAATGAAGACTCATTAATTCGTCTGCCCTGGCTAAGGTGGATTTGTTTCCCGTCCGTTCGGTATAGAGCTTACGCCCTTCCGATGTGAACGGTGTTTCTAACGGATTCTTTAACTTCGGGTTTCTCCATTTGCAAAACTTGAGTGATGTAACCCCAACTTTACGGTCAAGGTAATCGATCGCCGGTATTCCCGAGGTATAATCGGAATGAACGGAGAGAAGGTTATGTGTTTCATTCGCCGGAGTCCAGCGAACGGCATGGTTACGCTTTAAGGTGCGGTACGCAGCCCATGCTAATACCCTTGCGTATTTCCGAAGATCGATATTTACCCAAGTGGCGGGTTCGTAGTATTGAATGACTCCGCGTATTTTGCTGTTCAACACATTAATATGGTGAACAAGAGCATCCTTTTTCGGGATATGCCTCATCTTCCTGGTGAATCGGTGTATTTCGTCAATCTTGTTTTTGAGACGACTCGGATTAGGTCTGATCCTCGATATAAAACCCTTTCTGGATTTGCCCTTCACAACCTTGAAGTTGAACCCCACAAATCGAATGGACTTCTTCTCAACGTTTGTGATTAAGGTTTTCTTCTCAGAGAGCTTCAATCGAAGATTAGTATTGAGGTATTTAGATACCCTTGATTTCCACTTTTCGGCGGATTTCTTGGATGTCGTGATGAGTACCCAATCGTCGGCGTATCGCACCAGAAATGCAGGTTTGAGCTTGCATTTCCCCTTCGCGATGTCTCTAAGCATCATATCCTTGGCTCTGGAGAATCCTCGCTTGTATTGCGTGCGTGTCTTCTTTCTGTCCCATTCTCTGATAATCCATTCATCCATAATGTTCAGGTACACATTTGCAAGCAGCGGCGAAATGATACCGCCTTGAGCAGTGCCAAGTTGGTTAGATTCAATTTCGCCCATGATACCTGCTTTTAGCATAGTCTTGATAATCATCAGAACTCTTTGATCTCGAATCCCCATGTTCCAAAGCTTCTTAATCAAGATAGAATGGTTCACGTTATCGAAGAATTTACTAATGTCACCTTCGACTACCCAGTGGTATCCTGTCTTGTGGATGACGTCTGCGACTCTCCCGATTGCCATATGCGCGTCCTGCATCGGTCTGAACCCATACGAATGGTCAAAGAATTGAGCTTCTAAAATAGGCTCGATGATCATTCTGATGCATTCCTGTGCGATTCGGTCAATAATGGCAGGTATGCCAAGTGGTCGTTTTTCACTCTTCCCCGGCTTATCAATATAGACTCTACGGACGGGCTGGGGTTGATAGCAATGAAGTAAGCTTTTTACCCTCGGAAGGACCTTTTCTACGTCCATCTGAAGGATATCTCTCTTCATTGTTTGACCATCGGTGCCGGGAGTGTTTCCACCTTGATTAGCTTTCACTTTATGGATTGCTGTCAAGATGGTAGCATCGGACGAGATTATTTCGAGCAGGCCTTTCACCCTAGGTCGGGTACCAGCGGCCCATGATTTTGAAGCGAGCTCATACAGTTGATCTAAGATTGAACGTAATTCTGTTTCATTGTTCGGATAGTTGAATTTTTGTACCATTGGCATCACCTCCTTTCGGAGATTGCCTTTGGCTTTAGTCAGGTATGCACAACGGCTTCCTCAACAGTTAAGGAATCTCTTGCTGGTAATCACGACTATGCCCCTTCGCCATGTACTAGGCTTTCCCTAGCTCGGACTACTACAGGCTGATGCCCCTTGATTTAGTCGGTCATTTCCTACCGATTAGAAACATCTGGCTCTGTCACCATTAGCATTTTCTATCAAGGTTCCACTGTTCCATGTATCCTAGCTTTCATCTTCACCTTAGCCCTCCACTTTGACCCGCCAGCCATTCCGTTGTCCGTGATCGGTGGACGCAGAACATCGTAACTATGTGTCATGATGCAGAGTTAACAGGTCACAAACTGTAACTCCGCGACTGGACCCCCTAAAGGGCATACACCTTCTTATTCGGTGTACTTGGGTTTACGAGCCGTACAAACGTGGATTCATATGGTTATTAGGCATAGCGAAGTTATAGCCCCCCGCATTCCCCGTTCCATCACAGGAAGGGAAATTCCGTCTTCACCGGGCTTCACACGACCATCTGACAGTGATGATCGCATGCCGGAGTCTTAGGGTAGAATCGCCGATCTTCGATTCTAAGTAGGAACTGCCCCTACCAACTCGGATACATAGTTAGATTCGTTAAAATCCCCTAGTTTTTTGTTACTCATTTCTGAGTAGATTGTGCACTAGGAACAGTGCGCACTGTGAGTCCCCATATTTCCTCCTACAGCGCCGCTGGCAATTGCGACAGCCGTGTGAGTTGCTTTCAAAGGAAGCATAGGGTTTTTCATTTTCGCACGGTTGGAAACAGGCGTGAGTTTTTCCTCCACATCTTTGAATAACGGGGAAGTCTTTAGATCACGTTGCAGCTCTTCCACGCTCAGACGGTTGGCACGAAAAATTTCAATACTACTGGGAGACGGGTACAACTTGATATCTTGCTCAATTTCCTCGAGTGTCGGAATGGCCTCGGGACCTTGATCCCCCAAGTCCCGCAACAACTTGTAGATTTCTTTACTTTTTCCGTTTGGATCCTTTCCGAACCTACCAATTAGGACTACCTGCTTAAAAACCGGGTAGAACTCGTCGGTAAACCGGTAGACCCGTACGTCATGGAAACGTCCGGAAATGATTCCTGCAGCCGGCTTCAAAACATATTGGGGGACGCAAAAAAACAACAGCCCGTCCTTCCCCAAAACGTTATTCTTGCCAGTAAGAGAACGAAGGAACGTAACCTCTAGCCGTTCGCCAAACCCTTCGTCATACGGGGGATTGAGCCAGAGCAATGAGAAATTCGATTCTGTCCGAAGATTTTCGTAGCCATCATGGATCACATGATCCAAGACGGTTTTAGCCGTGTGATAGCGCCCTTCCTCTAATTCAACTCCATAGGTAACGGGATTGGATTCATGTAACTGCTCGGCAAACAACTGCAGAGCTTCTCCGCTTGGTAGGAGACAGGCGAGTTAGCACATTTCTGCGCTACTTTTCCCGTCCCCCCCATTCGAACCGTACATGCAAGTTTCCAAGCATACGGCTCTCTCAGCTAATCGTCTAGGACATCACAAGGGTTAGAGTTTATTATTGTGGAGTTTGTAGTGACAATCGACGCAGAGAACCATTGTTTTACGGTTTCTAGCGATCATCAGCTTTACCCAACTTGGCGGTTGAATCTTACCTTGGTATTTTTTCTTTAAATCCTTTAACTTCCTTACGTGATGCACCTCATACTTCCTATCTGACCCGTCATGGTTACATATCTCGCATTTATTCGCTAATAGCCGTTTGATAATCCCATTTCTTCCGGTTATACGAATTGTTGCAGGAATCCGATCAGGATCGAGATTGGCGTTATCAACCCAGTCATTTTTTTCAAAACCGTCGCAGTAGTACTTGTAGATCAAGTCCTTCTTATTTGGGCCTCTTTTAATGACCAGACCAATGGTATCATCCACGTTGTATTTCTTGACCACTTGTATCGAAGAGACTTTCATCTTCACGGCAATTGTTTTAATTAGACTAGCTCGGTGGTAAAATCTGAATTTACCCATTTGATGTGCCACGCTATCTGCCAGCCTATAGTAGTTATACAAGCCTCTGATCTCAGATGAGAATTTGCTGATGATCTCTGCCAAGTCTAGACTTGTCCATCCCATTCGATGTATGGCTCGACCATCCTTGGTGAAGCTTGATAACTTGTTATAAATTGCCTGAGAAGGAAGTCTGAGTCGAGGCAGCTCGTTAATGGCACGCGCTTTTTTCTTATCACTTCTTTCGACCATGAAGCCGTCATCGTGGCCCGAGTATATCTCATATCCCAAAAACTTAACTGCCGTCCGTTTATCCGGGAAATGAGTTATTACGGTCTTTTCCATGGAAAGTGTTAGTTTGAGTTCAGTATTAAGAAAGTCGGCTATTTCTTGCTTAATCTGATGGGCGATAGCCTTGCTTCCAATAATGCCGATGACAAAATCATCAGCATATCTAACATACTTAACCCTCACAAATTCACTATCCATCGGATCAAGGACTTTGAGCTGCCTACGACTGATTTTCAGGGCTTTGTATTCCCGGATCAGCCGTTTCTTGGTTTCTCTGCAGCTTTCGGTGGTATTGATCATGCCTGATAGCTTTCTTAACTGATGATTTACAGCGTAATATCCAGGATTATTTCTACGTTTGACTTTCTTGGTTTCGTATTTGGGAATGATAACTTCCTCAACGAACTTATCCAATTTGTCTAGGTAGATATTTGCAAGTATGGGACTTACAATCCCCCCTTGCGGAGTGCCTGAATATGTTTCATGGAACTTCCAGTCTTCCATGTACCCTGCAGTAAGCATGCGGCGGATCAACTCAATAAACCGACCATCCTTAATCTTTTCGGAAAGTATTCCAAGCAGTTGGTCATGGTCTATGTTATCAAAGAAACCTTTTATATCCCCCTCGATCACCCATTTGACTCCCGTCCATTCTCTCTTAATTTGCTTTAAAGCTGTGTGGCAGCTTTTATTTGGACGAAAGCCATGAGAGGATTTGCTGAACTTCGATTCATAGATCGATTCAAGGAGCGCGCGTGCAATTTCTTGTACAATTTTGTCCATGAAAGAAGGAATGCCAAGAGGTCGTTGGCCGCCAGACTTCTTAGGGATATAGGTTCTCCTTGCCGGACGAAAGTGGTACGATTCGGTTTTCAGAAGCGTGATTACTTCATCGACCTTTTCTAAACTAAATCCATCGGCAGTCGTACCGTCGGTACCCTCAGTCATGTTTCCTTCTTTTGCATGTATTTTGGCGTAAGCGGTCAAGAAGAAGTCAGGATTAAAGAAGTTACGGTAGATTCGATTGAAAGTGAACTCCTTGCTTTCCCTTGATGCTTGTTCCAAGATACCGAGAATTACTTCAGCCATTTGCATTTCGCATACCTCCGTATCATCTGGTATCAGATTAGCCTGCCATCCTTCACCAGCACCCCATCAACAGGCTTCTCAGCCGGGTGTCATACACGCTTCCGTGTATGTGTGGGCGGTTCTCCCGCTTCCGTTTTACGGCAATGCCTGTCTATTCAGGCTCCTCCGATTACTACGACGGCTCCGTGTTCCGCAAAAAGATATTCAGGGGACTCATTGACGTGGACTTTAGATCCATGTGTAATCCCCATAGCCTATGACGGCTTTCCCGCGAAACATCCTAGGTTCACTCTAAATTCACTGGTACTGTTTAGGTCTCCGTTCGAACCCAAAAACGCTTATCGCGCTGTGGACACTGGAGGGACTTCATCATCACGGCGAAGGAAAGATGATAATCCTGTGTCAGTCCCATTTCAAACTGTGAGTATGGAACTCCCTGCTGTTCGGGCGTGGATTCTAGAATTCAAGCAGTATAGCTTTAACCATGTAGTACTTAGGTTCGCGGAACGACGTTTTCCCACAGTTTCTACTTACGTCCTCCGCTTTCTTGCCATGCTCTTGTCCCCGGGGGACTTTCTCCCTCCAAGTAAGGCAAGTACCTATACTAACTTTGTCCCAGTTAGTAACCTCTTTAGGCAATGAAATTTAGGCTACCTAGCGCAATTCGCCGCAGCACGGGTCGATAATATTCAAGATGTTGTCCGTTCCTGATTGGGAAATGAACCTTAAATGCTCACTTAAAAGATTCATTTGCTCAACCGGGGTAGGGTAGTATCCGCCTTTGCTTTGACTCGCAATCCTAGCCATTGGTTCACCTCTGTCTGGTAGTAGGTGTAGAAAGCGGGGCAACTCTATGGCTTGCCCGCTCGTTAATATCTAAATGAAGGTTATTGGTCTCTGCAGCATTGGTACAACTTACTGGACTTCATTTGCGGTAATACCATACAATTCCGTTCCTGCGAAGTCCTCCCCTAAAATATCCTCGGAAGACTCACCGGCTTCTTTTCGTATTGCAAAGTCCATATAGTCAACTTTCGTCCACTTTTCGAATTGCTTATGCGCCTTCGCTCTTGCATCGTCCCCTATGAAAGCTTGAACATCCTGAATTACTTCCTGGAACATCAAAACAACAACGATTATCTTCATGTAATGTAATTCGGTCCTCTCTAAGAGTTTCATATATATAATAAAAAGCCGATATTTATCAGGAGCCTTCTCTCCCGAAAATATCGACTTGTAAGCGCCGAAAAAGCAAAAAAGCCCTACGGACGCACGTCTTCTAAAAAGACATACCGCCCGTAGGGCTTGATACTCGTAATAAGGTGTAAATCATCAACAATGTACTAGTCCATTGTATCATTTATGAAAATAAAAGTGTATATCTGAATCCCGGTTTGTTATAGCAGATATCTAGCTTTTTTCAGTTAATTCATGCCAAAAAGCGAATGCCCCGGCAGCTGCCAAATCTGATACTTATTGCCGTTTCCGTTTTTCGTAGCGGTCAAAGCCACGTTTAACCGCGCCGATTCTCGGAGTGCAGGGGTCTGCCCGGCTTGCCGGGATGGCGTTCTCGAAAAAGAAAAGCCACCTTTGCGCGGAGGGGTTTGGGAGGCCTTCGGCCCTGGCGGCCACAAGTGAATCCGAAGTCATCGCCCCGCGGCTGTGGCATCCTTTCGAACTCCGCCTTTGCGCCGGCTAGGTAGGGGTTCGGGTCCAGTAACTGCCGAACAAAAAAAGAACTACTGCAGCAGCTCTTAGCATTCATTGGGTTTACTTCGGTAAGCAAAGGAGGAAAAGAAGGCCAATGGAATCTACCGGGTCTTAGGCGATCTCGCCTTAGAGCCGGTGATTCGCTTAGCCTTCCCGACTGAACGAGCTGGGGGATTGGACAAGGCACTTTACGGTCCATAAATCAAGCAGAATACACACGGAATATTTATTAACTTGGATAAAGAGAGACTTCTTCCATTCTTTACATATCTAAATATATCCTTTAATATAGAGATAATTAGGGATAAGGAGTGGATCCAATGAATGCGAAGGAAGCAGCAATATTGCTTGGGGTTCATTATAAGACCATCTTAAACATGATAAATGATGGGCGTTTGGCAGCATCGAAAAATGATTCCGGCGATTGGGTAATTAGTGAAAGTGATCTTGCTGCTCGAGAACAACGGATTGAAGACAAGGAGTTCTCGGCAATTTATACTCATATGGCTGCACAAATGATCGAGAAGACACACGGTCGTGCTGTTAAGGCGGCCCGAGATGACATAATTCATATAGCACGTTCGATAATAAAGTATGCAGAACGACCTGACGAATTCAATCAACAGGTTAAACGTCTACAAAATGCTCTCGATGCCTATAAAGCGGCTGATGCACTCACATATATTGTTAAGTCGATTCAAAAACAGGCAGAGGCAGAAACCCAGAGTTAATAGAACCGAAACGAAGCGTACTAACCTGAAGGAGATGAGTTGTAGTGAAGGGTCTTAACCAGGAATTATGGCAGCAGGTGCTTTCTGCTATCAAGACTAAGGTGAGCAAACCGAGTTTTGATACTTGGTTGAGTGCTACAAACGCAATCGTGTTTGATGAATCCAAACTCATTATTAGTGCGCCAACAAAATTTGCAAAAGATTGGTTAGAAAACCGTTACATTAATCTTATCAGATCCACCGTTTATGAATGCTTCAATCGGAATATCAATGTGGAGATAACCATTGAGGACGAGGCTTCCTTTCTTACAACGGGCACGGAATCCAACCAAGTCTCCCTAATCCGGTCACCTTCTGATCATGATAGCACAATTTTCACTCTAAATCGGAAGTACACATTCGATTCCTTCGTTGTAGGGACAGGTAATCGTTTTGCACATGCAGCTTCGCTCGCAGTGGCTGAAACTCCAGGCAAGGTGTATAACCCTCTTTTTTTGTACGGTGGAGTCGGTTTGGGTAAAACTCACTTAATGCATGCGATAGGCCAATATGTATTAGATCACAATCCTACAGCAAAGGTACTTTACTTATCATCTGAAAAATTTACTAATGAATTCATCAATGCAATCATGAATAACCGTGGCGAAGGCTTCAGGAACAAATACCGAAATATTGATGTATTATTGATTGATGACATTCAATTTATCGCAGGTAAAGAACAAACACAAGAAGAGTTTTTTCATACATTTAACACCCTTCTGGAAGAAGGGAAAGCAATTATTATCTCCAGTGACAGGCAACCTAAAGAAATTCCAACTTTGGAAGAACGTTTACGTTCTCGTTTCGAATGGGGGCTCATGACAGATATTCAGCCTCCAGACCTTGAGACGCGGATTGCTATTTTATATAAAAAGGCAAAAGCTGAAAACCTTGAAATTCCAAACGAAGCTATGGCATATATTGCGAGCCATATTGATACGAACGTCCGTGAACTGGAAGGCGCTCTTATTCGTGTAGTGGCATACTCATCCCTCATTAATCAGGATATCAGCGTTCATTTGGCTGCAGAAGCCCTCAAAGAGTTAATACCGTCCAGTCCCCTACGAACTATTTCAATACAAAAAATACAACAACTTGTAGGGGAGTTTTACGGATTTAAACTAGAAGACTTTAAAGGACGCAAACGGACAAAAACAATTGCATTCGCAAGGCAGATTGCAATGTATTTATCAAGAGAACTCACAGAGTTATCATTACCTAAAATAGGAGCGGAGTTCGGTGGCCGTGATCATACAACAATTATACATGCTCATGAAAAAATATTGACGATACTCCGTCAAGACCAAGAACTAATTAAAATAATAACTTTGCTAACCGATAAAATAAAAAACCAGAACTAATTGCAATACAGAGCGTGAAATTTACCTAAACTTCGTAGATTTCTTTCGAGAGGGTTTTACTTCGAGGGATCCACTTCGCACGGCCAGAAGGGTCTCGGAGGTCGCGGATTGGGGCGGCCTTCAGCCCTGGCGGCCACGATCTTTTCAAGAGGCTTCTAGGCATCTCCGATCAGCCTCGCCCGGCTATAGCGCAGCGACGGCCACCCTTATTCCGAGATCACCGCCCCGCGGCGGTGATTACCATAGCATTCAAAACAATAAGCCGGCTGTTTAGCCGGACGGAGCCCGTAAAAGAGTTCAATACGCGAACGGACGGATACGAGATTGCGCTCGGGGCGTGGACGGTCGCTCCAGGCGGGATGCAGACTCCGATTCAGCCGCATATCGGCGCAGACCGCCTAGCGGTCCGCGACTTGGACCGCGCTGCAGAGCGTTACGACCGGCTGCTCGATTTGAACGTCAAACCGGCGAAACGGTTCGACAGAAATCCTCACATTCAATCTTGAGAATGGCACTGATTTGGTGCTCGAGGCGGGCGGCGCGGACGGTGCGGACGAAGCAGTCTCTGCTGCCAAGCTCCCTGTCGTTCACAGTGTTTGCCGCCGAAACCGGATCGATCGGCTCGAGGTGTGAAAATCATATTGACGCCGCCATCTCGACGAGCCTCCGAGGTGAGTAGTGACTGCCCTACTACTTTAAATTGCTCCCCTTCTTCCTTCCTTGCGATGTTTAAACCATCCGGAGAGTTCGAAAATTCCAGAAACCAACAAGAAGGCAATGCAAATATGTGCCATGATTCCAAATAGTAGTCCGATAACGAAAATGCCGATAGTATATGTATCGTTCACTCCAGAATAGTTTGAGTTCATCGTGAAAATAAAACCTATGAGTCCTACACATAAAACTCCAGCTGCCGTCTTATAATACTTCCGGTGATTCTTAATTGTCCTTGGAGTTACTTCTCTTATCTTTACGCCAGCCCAGAGAAATGCCAGCACATATACGGTTATAATGGTAAATTGCCACATTCAATTCCCCTCATCTCAGCTTACATATGGAATGGCTCGCGTTATAAAAATCTTATCAGTCTTAATAATTGTCTTTTATCTTGATATCGGAGTATTGATAGCATTGTTTTATATTTGATAAAAGCGAGTGTTAAGACGTTTATAAGAAATTGTCCGATTACATTTTGAATATTGAAAATCTTGGATGGGGTCGTTTTCTGATTGATCCCAAGACCTGTTCTTCCACTTATTGAATTCGAAAGTCTTGTTACGTTGTTGTATCGGGCTCCCGATATCGAAAGAACCAGCTGTTACAGCACGAGACTTTTTCTTTTTGACGCTCCTGCTGAATCTTAGCTTATTTCTTGGATAGAAGCGAACTTATTCTATTCAATTCGAAAAGAGCAAACCACTCAAATAACCCCATCCCGATTCCTCCCTTCCAAGATTGATTACCCCGTATATTCCTTTATTAGGATTTCGATTGTTTTTACGTCTTTTAATTCATCCAGTAGCGAGCTCGAGAGCTGCCCTGATTGAATTATGGCCCCAATATACATGGAAGCCCGCAGTTCTCCTTCGGGATAATTCCGAATGAATAATTGAATAAATGGATGTTCCATAGCTTTCCGAAATACTTGCTCCGCAAAACTTTTTTGAACTATTACGGAACCATCGTGATTAATAACGAAATTGACTACGGTGTCACGGCCGACTCCTAAATGTTTGCGAATTTCCTTGGGAATTGTTACTTGACCTTTGCTAGACATCTTTGCTGGATAACCGACCAACAGCCATCAACTCCTTACAAATCCTTACTGTCCATAATATTCTATTCTATATCCCCCTGTAAATAAAAAGCAGCCTTTTTGACTAAGGCTACAGGTTCCGGCTTTATTTTTAACTTGGTTATATCCTCGTGATGTTTACGATATCCGAAAGTCGGATGGATACCGACTCCATTTCTTTCATAACTTTAACCCGCCCAAAGTTCAAATCGATACTGATGATCCGTCCTTGTACATTCTCATTTCGCCACGGATCAAATTTATCGATAACAACTTCACATTGCTCTTGCATTGACTCCATTAAAAGCATGCCAAACTGCTCGAGCAGTTGTTCGTCCAATTGCGGACGTTTCCGTAAATGAGACTCCTTTTGCCGGTACACAAACTGTTCTCGGTGTTCAGGCAAGAGGATCCGAGACGATTCGAAAAGACCGTTCCCTGCCAGCTTCTTCCCCATTTTGTCCCTCCATCGTTGTATTGAAAAATTTCTTTCTAGGCGCTGTAACTGGTCAATCGTAGGAGAACCAGATCAATTCTTATCTGCAGAATTCGAACTTAGATACGAAAGGAGCCTTTGTTCCACTTCCGATTTCACAAGTCCCCAGAGCATAGAACATTTTCGATGGTAGCCGCGGCATAAGAAGTCGGCCTCTAATTGCTCCTTGGTCCGTCTCTGGTCATAAATCCGAATCCCACGACTTTTCAGCTTATTACGTAATACTGCCATATCGGAACTTACGCTGTCCTGGGCCTGCTTCAATAACTGGATATATACCCCTGACATCTTCAGTTGGGTTCCGTTCATGGTCTGAATGTCCCGCTCCATTACATCAAGCAAAACGGGTAGCAACATGTAATCCATGACCCATCTTAATTCCTCCGCCGTTTCCATAGGCATTGTCTTCATGTTGGTTCGCCTTCCCATTAAGAGTGATTCTGTATTAATTGAATTCGACATTCAAACCAGAACATACGTTCCATATTGTTCTTATTATATAAGATAATCAACATACACACCATTTTCAAGAGGAAATATCTCTCTCATAGCATTTGCGTTCGCCGCGGCGGGCTATTTTTTAGGGTTCCAACGTCATAACGGCCGGTTGATAGTCTGGGGCATTGGAAGCGCCTGAAGCACAAGACTGGAGCAAAGAAGTGTTGCAGAGCTCGGCGCGGACGGAGGGTTGCCCGCCGCCATCCGTTTGCTCCCAACGCCGTCCATGTCCAGTCAGTTGAACTTTGAACCCTGCTATCTCAACGCATTTCAATGTGTGTACATTGTGTACAATGTACACACATTGGTTTATCACGTCACTCTTGTGCACATAAAACCTCTAAAAATTAGCAACTGCATGTCAGTCGCACATCGTTGCCGATCGCACTAATCATCGCCGACGATATAACGCGCGTGGTCAACTCCGGGGGCGTGCCACCCAGTGACGACGGAGCGAGGCAATCAGCGTGCGATTCCGATTCGGTCCGTCAGGCCGTCGAAACTCCTGAAAGCGGACCGGCTTTTGAACTCGCTTCAAGTAGCTCGATAGTCACTTGGACTTCAGTGAGAGTTTGCTGCCATTTTGTGAAATCAAAAAAACAGCCCAGCTTTATAGCTAGACTGCCGATCGAAACCGATGAAAAAAAGATTACAAGATATTTTTCACTATAACAGTTCTTTTTGCTAAAAAAGTATCAGAGAAAACAAATTGTCCATTGTTATCGAAAAATAGATTATTCCCATCCTCAGAGTGAACGAACACCGCGACCTTAGAGAACATTCCATAATCAACAACATAAGTTTGTCCAGGTACAAATTGCATGGGCTATAATCCCCCTCTTCATTATAGTGGAACGGCACGGCGGACGCAGATCATGCTTGTCTGCAACACACGTCCTTACAGTCGGCATCAAGACTATTCTGGCTTGTCTTTATCTCCAGTCACCCTTCAGAAGCTCCTGCCCGTCCTTGGACTTGATGCTGTTCACGTAGTGTATGAAGTTGTTCATATAACTTCGAGATTTGTGTGGTTGCCTCTTGTTGTTTGGCCGTCGCTTCAGCACCCACTTTCTCCAACTTTTCTTGGTATTCGCTTCGCACATGAACCAACTCACGTTCTCGCTGAACATCAAGACGATCTTTTAAGCGCTCCAATTCTTCTGCGTGACGCTCCTTTATTTGCGAAATTTTGTCTGTATGTGACTGCCGGTCACGTTCTTGATCTTGTTCGAGCGACAAGATTCGCTCCTCTTGCTTTTTAATCTGACGCACCAACTCGTCCACTCTTTGAACAAGTGCCTTGTTTTCATCCATAGTCGCTCGATACTCACTGAGCTGGGAATTCAAGACTTTGTTCTTCTCCTCGAACTGTTCCAGCAGCAAATCACTCTTCCTGGTTAGATCCCCAAACTGCTCAAGACGCTTGGCTTGCTCACCAAAATCCTTCTCCAATCGACCTCGCTCTTCTTTGAGATGCTTTATATCAGCCGCTAGCTCCGTAATCGTCTGCTCTTGCGCCAAGAATGCCGTGTTTCGCTCGGCTAACGTATATTCATGCTTTTGCATCAGCTCAAGTTTTGCAGCTGCCTCCGACTGAATGATTGTCATAATAATTTCTTGCTCTCGACGAAGGTGATACTCCCGCTCCTCTATAAGCTTGCTATAGCCGGATGCAACCCCTTCCTTGAGTTGTGTCATCTCCACAAGCCCGGCCACGTATTCCAAAAAATCAGCTTGCGTTGGCAAGCCGCTGTTTTGCATCAATTCTTCAAGTTTCTGAATTACATCAGGACGCCCCCGATACGTTTTCGGCACGGTCGCCCCTTTCTGTGTGTGCTCTTTCTCTTCGGCCATCCTCACACGCTCCTTTGTGCACTTTTCTTTATTATATCATAGTATGTGTACACTGTGTACAATGTACACATACTTATAAACAGTTTCTTTAATGTATGCGGAATGTAAATATGTGAAAGGCGTCAATGCCTCGCACTACACTATACTTCGCAGATCACACAACATCCGAAAGGGATGGACACCGAAGCTGCAGAAGATCCGCATACCTGCCGTACTTATTGAATATTAATTTCGGCTTCGAGCGGGGTGATCTCCTGAAACCTTCGAATCAGCTGCAGCCATATGAACGACCCCATTCAGCCGCTTCGCCAGCGCAGCCAACTGGCCCTCATGCAAGCCCGGCCGGTTACGGCTTAATCTTCAGGCTAGCGGCCTCTAAAGCCCGTTAGCACAGCGAGGCCACCGATCCATGCCGGCAGCCTCGTTCCAGTATTTAAGTTTACAGCCGATCCGTTAATACTCTGCTTCCTTCCAAGTATATTTCGATAGATTGCCATTATCCGCTTCCTTTTTTACCCTGTTCCATTCTTCCTTTAAGTATTCCTGTATATGTCTACTGTCATTTCAACACGCATACCTTCATGCAAGTAACCTTTATGGACTTGTGCTATATCCTTCATGCTACCTAACTCTATTGGAGCGACGTATAGACGCTCAATAACTTCCTTTTTATTAGTTTTAATTATCACTCGTGCTTCACTTTGCTCTGCAAAGCGGATGTTTTTTACCAGTAATTCTTTAGGGTGTTTTTGGCCACCAAAATCCATCCAACCATTAGAACCGTATGTCTCAAAATCAAAATATGATACATTCCCAATTAATATTTCAGAATCTTCCAAACCAAGTTGCCTTAACGCTTTATACAATCTATTCTTAAATTCCTCAAAGTCGGAAATCACTATCAATGCAGGTTGGTCTTCTAATGGTTTCTTTTCAATATCTTCCGGTAAAGAGTTGTCTGAAAAGTCTCTAAAATATGAAGCTGGTATATCAGCGGTTACCCTGTGTTGTCCCTCACTATCAGGAAAAGGGAACAAGCTGTTTTTCATGATGTACACACAAAAGCAAGGCAACTCTAAACTTCGTTTATCTTTCATAAATAGTCGTCTTCCGCTTATTTCCTTTAGTAATGGTCTGGTATTAGGATTTAAGATGCAGCTAGATTCATATTTTTGAGTCAATTCAGATATACGTTCTACATCTAAACTATCACAAAATGCCAGGGTTCCCTCATAGCCATCTCCTCGTCCATCTCCATATTTTTTTGAGTAATCAATCCACGATTGGGGGGTGTTGAATTTGATTGATCCTTTATCTACAAAGGTATCAGCATATTTCGAACTAGTTAATCTAAAGACAGCAGTAAAATTATTAGGTTTTGCCCATTCTCCCATAAAGCACCTCTCTTGTTCAAAGTGAAACATCGGTATTAAACTCTCATGCGGCTTAGCTTAAGGCGCTTTCAGTCAGTCTCACACTATATAAAACTAAAAATTTGTATAGAGTATATAGAGCCTTTAGCTTCTATGGCCGTCGACGTAGTAGCCAGTGGATCAATCCAAGCCTGTTTTTTAAACAGTCTAATTCTACCACACCTTCGTTGAAGAAATCTGCCTAACGGAGCGAGGCCGCCGATTGCTTCTGCGGCAGCCTCCTCTTAGTTAATTATTTCGTGTTTCGCGTAACCATAACATAAGAAGTGCGATTATGTTGCGCAGCGCCCGTTTATCTACCCGATTATTTCCTTGTTCGGAGGTACCCGACCACTGTCCTGTTCCTTGACGAAGTCGGTCAATGAATATATATGGGCTCAGCTTCTTCAGCGGGAGTGACCCAGATCGTTTCATATCCCAACGAAAAACCTTCACGATACTCCGCCTGGGCAGCTGCCAATAGAATCGTATTGCCCATTGCTTCTGCTGACGTTACTGGTACGGCGTTTCCGATATACTCCCGAGCGGAAGCATCTGTGCATCCTTCTAACTGAAATGGCCTCCCATCTGGAAGATGAGTATCGAAGCCCTGCAACATAGCGAGCTCGTATGTTGTGAGTGGACGATGGCGTGTTCCATCCGGAGATATAATAAACCAGACTCCGCGATCGTTATCTCCAGGAATCCCATCGCACGAATTAATGAACGAACCTGTAGCGTGTCCTTCATCATCCCTGACGATACGAAAAACGTTAGTGTTCCGATTGTCATAAGACTCCACTTTAGGATCAGCCACGCAAATGGCCCCGTTGTTCGGTCCAACTGCACCAGTCACTGTCGGACCAGTCTCAGTCATTGGAACAACGCGATAAATATTTCCATGCGTACTATTTTTATAATTTAGTCGATAATCGGCAACCGCCGCAGCTCCATTGCTCCGACCGGGACCCGGGGTTCCACTTACTGTTCGACATGGTTTGTTCCAATCTTCAACAGCTAGCGCTCCGCTCCGCGGCTCATATTGTATTCGGTAGTTCTCCCAATCCAACTTGTTAAGTGATCGCCAATCCTTACCCGCTTCTATTAGTGCAAGACGCATCGCGACTTTCCATGTAAGCCGTGGCTCCCGGTGCATCGGTCCTCCACGCTCCAAGTCTCCAGGAGGCGGCAACTGCTCGAGAACTTCACCGATCGTCTTTAGTCCTTTCTTAGGAGGGTACAGAACAAAATTAGGAACCTGCGCTTCATCTCGAGCCATAACCAGAAATCGTAATCGATTTTGGCCAAGGCCCCCGATTTCACCCAGATTATGGTCCGCACGCATATTGACGGAAAATCCTGCATTCTTGAGTCGATTGTCGATCCGTTTCAGTAAATGTTTGCCGCGTGTTTGAATCCGCGGGACGTTCTCGAGCCCAATGATGGCGGGAACGCCCCCGCCGTACTCCAGGCATGCACGAAGTGCCAAATCAATCCCATGCTCGGTTAACTGATTCAACGCCTGGTATTGCGCTGATTCGGAAGCCTCCTTGGGTAATAAGGCACTTAATCCTTTGCAAGGAGGACTTGTAAATAGAAAAAAGGGAATCTGATAGCCAAAAGCAACCCATAGATCCCAGGGCTCAGCTTCACGCCAATCAGCCGGCGGTTCGTGTCCGTGCCAAGCCATGTACATCTCTCTGGTGAAAAGATCCATGGCAACCGATGTATTCTCACCGGTTATCGAATCATGGTTACGGCAAGCGACCGGATCGTTATCAATCGAACATAACAGTTTCAAACGATATACTTTACCACCATAGTCGATTTGAGATTTTAAAAATCCGGCTGACGCTCCTCCGATTCCTCCGAATAGAATCGCACATGTTTTATAAGCTGTTCCTGAATGTTCAGGTTGACCTTGCATTGATTTTCGCTTAGCTCTAGTACCGATAATCGCTCCCATATATTCGCCCAAGAAAAAAGGCAATGGAATATCCATCGCCTTCTTCAAGGGGCTCCCCCTCTCTAGTTATCGATTTTCTTTAATGGCGGTATATTATCACCGGCAAACGTGACTCCCATAAATCTGTCATGCTGAAATCGTTCGATCCGGCGGATTCTTGATGCGTCCAGTTCCAAGAAACGTCCTTCCCAATTGACAATGAGCATAAATGGGCTCGAATTCATTTCTTTTCTCTCGACGTAGTGAGCCGGTACAATCGGATCATCATGATCAAAAGTCCATATGCATAAGGGTTCGCCGTACACATAAGCTTCGTTCAGTCCCCGATCATTTCTCAAGTTGAAACCACATTCCAGCCGATCTTCTGCGGTATAACAAACAATATCTTTATCTCGGTACATTCCGGATCCCCTTTCATATTGCCGGATTAATTGCTTTCAAATGCGTAATGCCGCTTCGACAAGGATCAAGTAAAATCTGACGTTCCGGCCACTTATCGGCTGCCCATTTCACAACATCCTGCCTGCTCCCGATGCGATAACGAATCATCGTTCGTTGCTTATTTTGAATCCTGACCCGAAAAGCATTTGCTTTCGAGTAATATTCACGAGGCCACGACTGGACCTCCACAACGGGATCGGTCTCGATGCGATAAGGTGTATTTCCGATGGTGTATGAAAAGCTGGCACTTCTGCCTACCGCGAGGTGTATGATCTCCAGGTTGTCGAATTTGACATATAGTCCGTTCCGAGAATACCCATGAGTTTCGATAATGTACTCAACACGCGCTGTTTTGAATTGAACCTTCTTCATGAACAGGTTCCCCCTCAATTGTATTCAGAAATGAAAAAGAGCCACCCAAGAGCGACTCTTCCCGAACGTATTTACTTGACCCTAGCTTCAACTGAAGCCTTTGATCGAACCTCTTTCGGAATGGTAATGATCTGTGCCTTGTACCCTGCGTTGAGCGTGTCGTCCAACCCCTTCCCAACATGATACGGCCAAATCGCAATAAGCAACTCTATCCCATTGGCAGACAGAGTTTTTTGCGCTTCCCTAATGCAGCTCAACACATTGTCTCGAACTCCCTGCTTCGTATGCGCATCTGCGTCGAAACCCAGAATAACCCGCTCCGGTGCAATCGCAAGGGTAGGTTCTAGCAGCACGCGCCAAGAGTTGACGCCTGCAGCCTGTAAATGAACTTCATCGGTAAAGTCGCTGGCTATGTCACCTTTAATCGGCCCTTCGCCCCACCAAATGGTTCGAGTATCCATGACCTCATTGATCGGGATGCCAGGCTTCCACTTTGATAAAATGCGACTAGGTACGGCGCAATGATATGGAGAGGGATCCCCCAATAAAGTTCCAGCCATAATCCCTTTCTTTTTGTACGTCAATGAAGCAAACCAACTATATATGCCCCCATCCGCCATCCATACCTTCCCTTCAGGAAGCTCGATCGGAAGCTGCTCCCGATTACCTTCCCAAAGGATGGCGCCTGTTTCGTGGCAAACGACTTGGAGAATGTTGTAGATGGGCTCGTTGATGCGAATTCGTCCTTCACGTTTAATAATCTTAGGCGGCTCATCAGCTCGGATCTGAAAACCGCTGATGCGATTTTCAATATCACGAAACGGGATAAGAATACCTGCCCGGCCAAGTGTGGTCCAATACGGACCGTACTTGCCTTGGCAAAGTGCAAAACCAGGTACACCGGCGGGCTCGCGGGTTACCCTAATCATCTCTTTGACCGTTTTGTATCGATCTGCCTTTGAGTCAAGAAAAGAACGGTACTCACGAATTCTCATGGAAGAAACGCTTATCTTCCTTATCTCAGAGAAGTGCTTGATATGCTGATCTGTTAAGGATAAGTGCTTCATCCATTCCCGATAAACAAAATCGATTCGCTCTGGATTCTCCTTAGTTAAACACTCGTCGTCATCTTCTTTCTTGTTCCGGAACACTTCACGATTTGGATTTGGTAGATTTGCCGCCTCTTCAATACTTCCATCCTCGTATTCAATGGGAATGCCCGCCATTTGGCAAACTGCTTTTACCGCCTCGATGAACTCTGTACCGCTCGGGGGACACGAATTAAAAGTGCGGTATGCAAAATAACTGATTGCATCCCTTCCCCCTTCTGTCCCACCGAAGTTTTTCCAGATCCCCTTTGATGGCGTAATTGCAACCGATGGAGTGGACTCACTTTGATTTTGATAGGAAAAATAGCTTCGCCCGGATTTCGTAAGTTCATCTCCTAATGCTTGAGCGATGTAAAGAATCTCGACCTCTTTGGCCTTTTCAATCGTTTCTTGCTTAATTCGCTTGAATGCCAAGTCAATACCTCCAATCAGGCTTAAAATAAAAAAGCCCTATCTGGTGATATGAACATGGCTAGGCCATACTCATATTACCCGATAGGGCTTTATACTCGCGAAAAGGCTTAAAGCAAATAAATAAATGTATACATAGTTATTTTAACACACTGCTGCAAGCCAGTCTAGTTATAGCATGGACTCAGCTAATCTTCGCTGGGCTGGCGCCGGTGGTATTCACTGATCAAGCGCTTTGCAGCAACATCGTCGATTATCAAGCACCATCTGAGTTGATCGACGTGCGCCAAGTGGCAGCAGCCCTGGACATGTAATTCGCTCATATAAGAATCATGGAAGAACGCATGCGAAATTGGGGTTTAGCGGATGTAGGGGTTCCGTTATTAGCTTCGGAGTGGTTAAAAAGGGGAGATAAAGGAAGCGTTAGTTACGTTATTCGGCAAAATGGTGCGAAGAACCGGACCTAAACGCGAATAGAGGAACTGAAGCTTCCGCTAAGCCCGGTCGGGAACGGGTATTCCCGGAAATAATGGAACCAGTAGTTCCGAACGGCCGTAAATGCGGACGCGGGCGCTACTTCATGATCGCAAATTGCGCTCCCCGGCACCAGCACAGCAGACGAAAATTGGGTAAAACGATATTTCCACTTAACCGGGGCCTCGATTCGGGGTATGGTAGTAGTGCTAGGTGTGCCATGAAAACCGAAGGAGGAGCATCGAGTGGAGCTATACCATTTCAGCGAGGAGCCCGACATCGGCATCTTTCATCCGAGGCCGGCGCCCGCCTTTCCGAATATGCCGCCGGTCGTGTTTGCGCTCGACCGGGAGAGAAGCCCGCATTACTTTTTCCCGCGCGATTGCCCGAGGGTCATATACTGGAAGGCCAGCTTCACGACGGAGGAGGACGCCCGCACGTTTCTGGCGAATACGGAATCGGACAAAATAGTTGCCGTGGAAAGCGGCTGGCTGGACCGGATCCGCGATACGAAGCTGTACAGGTATACGTTTGCGGGCGAATCGTTCGAGATGATGGACGGCTCGGCCGGTTATTACATTTCGACGCAAACGGTAGCTCCGCTAAAAGTCGAGCCGGTCGGCGATTTGCTGGATAAGCTTTTGGCGGACAAGCTGGAGCTCCGCTTTACGCCTTCCCTGCATCCGATCCGTGAAAGCGTGATCGCTTCGACGATGGACTTCTCGATTATCCGGTTCCGCAACGCGACTGCAAAGGCTTAAAAAGAGAAAAGGACACTTCCCTGCGAAGGCGAGGTGTCCTTTTCGTCTAAGCGTACTGGGCGGACGGTCCGCCGGTAATAACATGCGTATGCGATGATGCAGCCGTCCGGCCATCGGGGTACGTAGGGCATGCTTCCGGCTCCGGCTGCGTCTCGCACATGATGGCTTAAAAGGATACGTCGTCCTTTCGAACAAGTAGTCGGATACTTTGCTGCCCGGCTTCCGATGATTGTTCAAGTGTTGGATAGTGACGTCCTTCTCCTCGATGCCGATGCCGTGGCCGAATAGCAGGTTGTCCCGCATTTTCACCACGTTTTCCCCATGCCACTGCGGAGTTTTCGGATCGATTGCTGTAATAGAGTACGTCCCGGGCAAAAGTTTCCCGCTTGCCGTCCTGCGTAACGAGCGGCATGTCGGAATCGTGCTCCCATGATTAAAGCTGCAAATTGCCGAATAGCCGGTTGAAATTTTCGTCCCCGATCATTCCGGGCACCGCATAGCCGTGGCGCATTCAAACGCATAAGCGCGCCCGTTCGAGATGATGTCCAGGATCGCCTCGGACGGATACACCCCTCTCCGCAGCAAAAAGCCACCGTTACTCATCCGCTCCCAATACTCGCGGTTTGCGCGCTGCTGAACGTGGCGAACCCGGCGCGGCTTCGGGTCAAATCGCTGGTGCACCTCCAATAAAAAAAGGCTCGCCTTATTGGCGAGCTTTGGTTATTCCCTGGTACTGTAGGTACAACATAATGCCCTTGATTCAACTGAGTTGATCGGCAGTGCACCTAGTGAATCTATCATGCCCCAGCTCGTCACTACGCTGACAAGCATAAGCGAAAAAATGAAACTCACGTTTTACTCCGCGGTTATGCGGCGCGCTCTCGAGCTGGCCCAAAACAATGAAGACAGCAGCAGCATTGAATCGCTCATATATGGTATGGCTACCTTCAATAAAAAAGGCCCGCCTTATTGGCGAGCTTTGGCAACAGGACGACTCCGTTTCAATTGAGCAAGCGCCTCGCTGACTTTCTTATCACGTTCTGGACTTGGGCCCGGCATTGTTTGCATAACATAATGACCATCAGCATAACGACGAGCAGCTTCATCAAGACTCATAGGCGGATTCTTCTTCATGATCATCACCTCTTAGATAAGTATAACATAACCAGACGTTCGGCAACAGCTTCACTAATAATCATTAGGCCGCCGCCAAAATGTGATGCTCCGACTGCATTCGAATAAAAAAGCATAAGCCGCTGCTTGATCTTGGATTGAAAGGCCACAGCTCCTTCATGCCCGAGGTCCATGCTACGCTTACATGCGAAAGCCATTAAATGTTCGCCGATCAAATCAAATTCCTTGCGCTTATTGGGGATGCCTTCAATCAAATGCACCCACACATGATCCTCTTTACGCTCAAGTGCAATTGCTCCTTGTATAACATCATCGCCCGTTACCACCATCTTATACACTTCAACGCCGCGCTGGCTGAAATAAAATCGCCAGTTGAAGGCGTCATTCCAATCGCTCATGTGAAGCTCAATATCATATGGCTGCAGCGCAAGGAACGAAACAGGGTATGTTTCGCCGCTGCGGATATGTAGTAACACGATTCCACCTCCCGCTATATAGATTACGACAGGAAAGGGGCAAAAACAGTTCATCGTTCGGAACAGAGGAGACCTCCAAGCTCACACTTCGATGAAGCAACAACTTTTGCATCCCCTATTCAATGAAAATGAAGAGGAGGGCTCGAATGCCTCTCCCTATAGCGTAATCAGACTGTCAAAGTCGATCTCCGTAGGTAGTTCCATGTAGTTCTTCAGACGAAACTCTATTTCTTCGTTAACAAAGTTTTCCAGTTCTTCAGACAGATTAACATCTGCCATCCTATTATGACAGCAGTTGCACTCGTATACCGGTACACCACGCAACACCATTTCATGGTCTCTATTAGAGACTTTGAAAAAATGGGTTTCATCAGCATAACTCATCTGCATCACCCCATCACAATTCGGACTAATGCAATTCAAAGTTTTCATCTGACCTTTGTACTGTGTAGCTGCTAAGCGCATAAATTCAGCAATATTACCGCCTGCATAGAGGGCAGCTTTCAGTCGTATCATTCTATTTTCTTCCCTGCAGACTCGGGTCTCGGGAATTGTTAATGGCCGAGGGTTATCCGTTGGTCTCCCGCGTCGTTTCTGCATGTTGACCGTCCCCTTCGATACTGATGTGTGATCAACATTATACCCATCCACATCTATTTTTGCACGACAAAAATAGTAAGTCTCGATATCGCAATAACAAATCTTCTTTTCGTGTTTTTCATCCCATTTCCATGGCCTTTCTGACGGATCTTCGACTTTAATAATAACCCATAATTCCGGGTTATTGATTCCGCATACAACATGGATGGGGCGATATACACCTATCGAAACACGGACATAGGATATCACTGTAATTTCGACTCGTCCATCGAATTCCGAATAATCGATCGCAAAACCCGCTTCTAGTGCGGAACGAATCTCTTTCCTTGAATATAGCCAATCAACCTGCCGGCGCTCAGAATGAAAGGATTCCAGTAGCACGCCTTGGCCTCCGAGGAGATTCATTCGAAATTCATGTAAAAATTCTTCAGCAAAAAAGAGACGGTCATGTAGCCGTCTCTCTCTGTTAAAAGCCTTTTTTGCACATTGTTTTGGATTTAGACAATGCGTCAAAGTGCCTCACCCCTCATTTCATTCTCACAGGCGTCACGATAGCGATATGTTTAGAATCATCGTCGACAATTGGTTCGAAATGTGCTGGACTATAGCTGCCATGAAACTTGCACCGGACTAAGTCACTCGATATGTTTTTAATTGCATCGTGCAACAAAAAAACGTCTGCTCCCAAATGGACTTCTCCCCTGCTGCTCTCTAATTGCAACTCCTCTTCATACATTGGACCATCAGAAGTTGCTTTCAAGTACAGAGTGTCCCCTTTGAGTTCAACAGTTATGGTTTTGATATCAGATCCATATATTTTTGCACGCTCCAGTGCGGCAAAAAGCTCAGTTCGCTTAATCTCGCATTCTGCAGAATGGGGCGAATTGATAATTTTGCTGACATCCGGAAATTTTCCATTAATCAGGCGGGTCTGGTAAACTAGTTTTTCCGATACGAGTTGAAACTCATTCTCCGAGAACTCTAAGACTGCGTCTTCTTCCAAGTCATCCAAAAGTTTAATGATCGCCTTTGTAGCACTCACAGTAATAACCAAATTGGAAAACGGTTCGCTTGACTCCACTAAGGGAATCGCCATGTGAGCCATTCTTAGGCGATCTGTAGCCGTCAGTTTTAACTCTCCGTCTCGACCTTCAAAGTGAATTCCAGTTAAAATGTGACCTTCATTTTTTTCAAGGACAGCATACATGGTCATTTTTAGCGCGGATGCTAACAGTTTCGGATTAACCGTAAACCGGAATGGTAATGGTTTACGATCAAAATTCGGGTATTGTTCAGCTGGCAATAAGCTAACTTGCATTGTAACAGGTTGTTTTTTTCCTACCTTCACCCTCAGAGTGGCACTAACATCCGGATTAATATCGATCTCAATTTCGCCCGAGGGCATTTTTTTTATGACATCGTAGAAAAACTTGCCAGGAACAAGAAACTTGATTTCTCCAAGAGCCGAAATAACCCCTTCATCCTTAACCCTAACTGTTGTCACACTATCTGAACCTGTTAGGATCAGACTACTTCCCTCTACCTCTAATAATACACCCTTCAGGATTTCTATCGTAGATTTTTCCGCCGGAGCAGCAGCTACTTCCACCATGTCGATAAGCCTTCGAATGTCCTGGATCACAACCGTCTCGGTGTCTACGATTACTTTTTTTGAAGCTGCAGTTTTCATGAAAAAACCTCCTATATGTGGTATGTATAAAATAAAAGCCGACCTATGTGGCTTCTCGATAGAGAAACAGCATAAATCGGCTTGAAAGCGCCCAAAAAGCAAAAAAACCTATGGGCACAGTTCTTCTACAAGAACATTACACCCATAGGGTTTGAGACTCGCAATAAGGCTCAGTGTGAGCAAAATACCAAAATTAATCATGATCATAGTACCATATATTTCAACCAAGTGTCTACCTGATCACCCGACTGACTGCTTGTCGAGCGCCAGGCGATGCCATGACTTGCAAAGATTCTGCTTATTCAGATTAGCCGGCGCGTATCGTTCCTTG
The DNA here is from genome assembly GCF_036577605.1 of Paenibacillus sp. GYB004. Lineage (NCBI taxonomy): Bacteria > Bacillati > Bacillota > Bacilli > Caryophanales > Paenibacillaceae > Paenibacillus > Paenibacillus sp. GYB004. The sequence continues at coordinate 19,502 of NZ_JARBDB010000025.1, read as the reverse complement.
ACAGTAGCCCAGCGCACCACCCCGTCTATTGTTATGGTGACTGCACTTTGGCGGTCGTCCGGCGACACCGGGTTCGATGAATCGATTTGCCATGACCGCAGGCGGTTTGGTATATCAAGAAATACCGGCTTTCACGATGAACTACCAGTGTCCACCCCAGATTGAACAAATGCAGCCTGCCTCTCAGGTTTCGACCGGGTAGCTCGGGACCGCTGCGTAGTTTTGCTGCGCTAGATACGCTCGCCGCTCCCGATCAGTGCACCGTCCGAAGCGATCAGTACCGCAGCATCAGCCGTCCGATGGGGCGTACTTCCTCACGTCCAGCTCGAATGACGCTCCATTGGACGGGTCCAACTCCACGTGAGTGGTTCCGCAATCGTCGGTCAGCACGAGCATGCGCGAGCCGACGACGGGGATGCGGTCGGCGCTGGTACGCATGTGCGCTGAGACGACACGAGGAGCACCGTCGACGATGTAACCTACCTCGACCGTGAACATCGGGTAATTGAACAGCCAGGTGTTCGCGAAGCTCACTTTGGTCAGCGTCCCGGTGAATGATGACCCCTCAACGCGGAGGCGCTCGAAGTCCGCCTGACGCCGCAGGGCGCGGGCGATCGAGCCGGGCAACCGCAGGAGCACGATGGCGGCCCAGAGGGCGAAGCCGGCTCCGACGACGGCGCCGAGTTCTGGCGGGATCGTCGGCGACGTCGCGATGGCTTCGAGGTCGAAGGGGCGCCACGGATCACTTATCAGCGTCCAGAGCAGGAGGACTCCCGCGTCTGCGGCGAGTCCTCCTGAGATCGCGAGCGTCGCGAACAGGCCGGCGATCCTGATCTGTCCGAACTGTTCGACCGCTCGCGAGTACACTCCGCCGGTCACTCCGATCGCGACGAACAGCAGCGCCACGGCGACGCCCACCGTGACCGGATGACCGAGGAGTATGCCGATCGCCGGTATTGGCGCCAGGCCGAGCAAGGCTCCGAACGGCACGGAGCCTGTCAGCGCCCACAGTGAAGCGGCTGCGAGCAGCCACGGCAGCAGCGGAGCCGCGCGTCCGACGCGACGTCCCGGCCGGAGCACCTTCATCCTTCCGCCCGTGTCCGTAGTGGAGAACAGCAGCAGCGTCTCGATGTGCTCCTGCTGATCCTCCGCAGCATCCCTTTTAGCCATACACACCTTCACATCCATAATTTTTTAGCTATATTATACCACATATAGAATGTCCGGCCGGCCGGCGTCTGTTTCAACTCAACCGCTCCATTCGGGATACGCAGCATACCCTGACATTTACTCTATTGGTCGGCAGTCGCCAAAGTTGCCACATGTGATAGTCTTATGACGTCCGCTCGCTGGCCATTACGAGAATACCAAACCAAAATCAATAGCTCCTGGGCCATCGCTTGGGCGCTGCCCTGTCCGGTCGCGACGTAAGCAACCCGGACCGCTACGTCGCCTGCCAGAGCTGACCGCGCTATGCCGGCGCACCGCTGCGGCTGGAGATTATCCGGGGCACGGCATCTCTGCTGGAGCTGGCCGCGCCCGTCCACGTGACTGCGATCGGAGCAGCGAGGAACGAGGAGAACTTCGGGAGTTGGCCGTACTTCGCTGACGTGTAGCACCCCGTTGGCCCGGTCGTGGCCGCTGTTGAACTAACGTACTCCGTTAGCGGAATGACTTGTTTCTTAAGTAAAAGAGGGACTCACTTTAATTTCCTTTTTAATAGTTACGCGGTCCTGATTGAAGACACATTAAAAACCTCTAAATGACGAAACTATTTGCTTTCATGTAAAATTTTAGTTGACGCCCATACCGATAAACACGAAGCACGTGCAACCGAAACGCAAAAGGGGCCGAATCCGCACAATGTGATTCGACCCTCATTAAACCATCTCATTGCCCTATATCGTCAAATACTCGAACTGAATCGGAATCTCGTACCCAATTCCGACGGGAAACGACGAATCGTAAGCGGCCATGTCTCGACTGATCAGCAAATCCGTGGTCGTACTCAACATGCCGGTAATGCCCTGATTCAGATCGCGATCCACATATGCAGCAAAGATCCGCTCATTAACAGGTTGGGGAAGTCCCGTGAGCTTCACCTTCGCGTCTCCGCTGCCGGTGACATCAAAGGATAATTTCCCGGTCAAACGGACCGTTTGCCCGACTTTGGCCATAATGAGGTTCACTTGCGCATTGGCTAGCGATGCTGTTCCCGACCAAGCTACCAGACGGGCGGCATCCCGAATCGGAAATTGGTCGGCATCCAATTTTCCAAGATCGAATCCGATCGAATCTTTGGCGAACGTATACTGTCCGTTCTTCAGCTCTTCCCGGTTATCGATGACGCTCGCTTTGGACAAAGTGACATTGCGGCCGCTGTCCAGAAAATATACCGGGTTCGTCGGGATATTCGTTATCCAGACACAACTATTGTTCATTATGACGAGATGGTTGATCGAGGCGTCGACACGAGCAAAAGCCACTCTGACCATCATTGCAACATTTCCTATGATCTCGATACATCCATTCGTTGCCGTCAAGTAATGAATGTTCACGAAGTACGCGGGGTGATAATTGTAGATACCGGGCGAGCCGCCTACGGCAGCTTTGCTGGTGAAACCGCTGTCATAAGTGTTGTTCAAAATGCGCACATCCGTCCCATATGAAATCAGAATGACCTGCTGCATTCTACCGACGAACGTGTTGTTGCGAATCATGATGCCTCCTCCTCTCGCAAAAATACCGGAAGTAACGTGCGTGATAAAATTGCCATCGAACACGATATGTTCGGCCGGACCATGTGTACCGAATCCCGAAGCCTGCATAAAGTTTTCCGTCCCGTCGCTAGCCTTTCCACCACCTGAGACGATGCACCGTTCCACCGAGCCGCACCGGGTCGGAATCACTCCTGAGAAATCAACGCCGCGCCTATTATTGTAAAATGTGCTCTCCCGGATCACCGTTCCGAACGAGTGTTGGTCCTGAATGCCATAGCCCAAGCCGACCGCATTGGATCCTTCTACATAGCAATGCGTAAAAAGCGCATCGTAGCATCTACCGGTGGAAATGCCGACCACTGAGGCGTTGTGTACGCTGACGCGGTTGAAGTGCGACCGATAGGTTGCGTTCAGGTAGATGCCTCCGGTATTTGTATTTACAGGGTATTCCACAGTCATGTTGTCGATCCGTACAGTAATTGGATCGTACCCCGTGACCGTTACGGTTTCCTGCGCGATATCGTAGCTATCCCATGTCTGGGTTCTCAGCCCCAGATCATTCCCCGATATATGGGTCACCATGTGCGTCTCGCCCTTGCATAACGTCCCGCGATTGTCGTAATACCACAATTTACTCGATTGCATCATCACTATTTGCCCGGGTGTGAAACCGGCCGAGGAGGCCACCGTAATCTTTTCCTTATTCATCTGCGTTGTCGCCGCCAGCGTCGTTGTTGCGACCGTCGATCCATAGAACGAGAAGGCGACGAATCCCGATGAGGGCACAATTTTGAACGGTTCGCAGCCGTTTGCGACCAGCATGACGTCCCGATTAACGTTGATGGTCGATGTAATGCGATAGGCGGAGCCTGAACGAAACACGACCGGCTTCCCGGATGCGGCACTAATTGCGGCCGTAATCGCCGCGGTGTCGTCGGTTGTCCCGTCACCCTTGGCGCCGAACCAAGCTGCCATCAACGATTCGCCGTAAATGCGTTTGAATCTGGCCCCTGTTCCGGAAACCAACACCGTTCCCGTGTTGTCCGCAGCAGAACCATCCGTTGGGTCGTAATAGAAAAGCCCTTCCTGTTCTAAATCTTTGACAAAGTACATGATTGAAGCATCGGGAGCGGTTGTGGCTCTCAGACCTGCAATTGTGGTCACTTCGCAGCAACCCTTATCCTCCCCATAGACAGATTCCGTCACTGACAAACCTTGTCCGTTTACGTGCTTGGCCTGCCCGTTAATCAGACTGCCTGCAGCCCATGCTGCTCCCGCGATGCCGAGCGAAGCCAACAATTTTCTTCGGCCCGGCGAGTATTCGTGCTGCTGCAGCCGTTCTGTCTGACCGATCTCTCTTCCGACCCTATAGTTGTTGCTCATGTTCGTCACCTCCGACACTGTTTTTTCAAAATTGCTTTCTTTGGATCGGCGATCTTCCGTTCGCTTGGGCTTCCATCTCCAGTGTTTCTTGTTGGCCACTTCTCCTTCAGGTCGCATAGGCTGTAAACATTTCTGTCACCTTCTTCCCGCTTTTAGAGCCGGAGATCCGTCTCTGCAACTCCTTTGCCCAGCGGCCCGTTGTCGCCCGACTCCCGGATGCGTTGCACCGGTAAATACGAAGAGAGCGACAAACAACTCCATACCCGGCTGCAACCTGATTTTTGCAAGAAGTCTCATCATTAACTACATTTCTTTTCGTGCTGTCCATAATGAAAGGGCCGAGAATTCTCGGCCTCTTTCATTCATGCAGCCAGCAAGCTCAGCCTACTTGGAGGCCGCCGCTTCCTTTTCCTGAATTTTCTTGGTTGTAGTTTCCTCCGCTTCCCGAAGCGCCGTATTGAGGTCCTTCGTCCCCTGGATGACCAGCTTCATTGCTGCCGTCAAATCGTCCGCCGCAACTGTATTGTATTTGTTGACGTCCGAAGGAGAAGCGTACTTGTCGGGCTGCAGCGCCTTAACGTTTTTGCCCTGATACATCGGATTGTCCTTGCCGAACGCGTCGCGAACCGCCTTATTGTTCGAAGTGGTCAAGAACCTGCCTTCTTTGGACCTTTCCATCTGAAACTCATCCGATGCAAAGTAAGCGATTGCATCAAATGCATCGTCTTTGTGTTTACTCGTCAAAGTGATATAGAAATAAGTCGGATAAGGCTGCGGGCCTACACCAGGCTGATCCGCGAACGAGGGGAACGTCGCGATATCCCAGTTCATATCGTTGATTTCGCTCTTCTGATGCAGCGCAGTCAGCGCGAGAAACATGGCGACAACGCGATCCTTGAAGAAGCGGTTTCGCTCGTTCGGCTCCGACAACGCCTTCGAGTACACTTCGTAGCCGGGGGTTTTGTAAAAGCGCAACAAGTTCTCGCCCCATTGCTTCCATCGGTCGTCGTTGCCAAACATCGGTTTCTTGCTTTCCGTTCCCACCAGAGACAACGTCCGCTGGTTCATGAGCGCCATATGATTGTAAGAAGATCCCATACCTACGTACTGCGTTTCATTGTCTTTGCGGGTCAGCTTCTTGTTCATCTCGAACATATCGTCCCAGGTCAAGCCCGCCTTCGGATACGGAACGCCGAATTTATCGAAAATGTCTTTGTTGTAATAGATCGCAGACGGCGGTACATATACCGGCAGACCGTAAATCGCTCCATTACCCAGCTTTTTCGCCATATCAACCATCGATGGATTCAATGTGCTCAGATCGTAGTTGTGACTTTTGATAAGCGGGGTAATGTCATATTGCAGCGCATTATCCAGTAAATTCCCCGGAGTCGCCCCAATGGAAGCGAACATGATATCGATCGCCTGCCCGGCAGCGAGAATTTCGGGTACCTTCGTTCCCGGAGGTCCACCGCCAATATACTTGATTGTCATGTGCGGGTATTTCCGTTTCAACGGTTCGCCAAACGATTTCATGAAATCTTCCTCACTCCAATCGGCGATGAACGGGAAATAGATGACAAGTTCGACCGGATCTTTCTTTACCGTTTTCGTCTCTGCCACCTTCAACTCTCCATCACCGGCTCCGTCGCCGCTTGTTTTGCCGCAAGCGGACAGCATTTGCACCGCGATGACGGCGATAAGCGCTACTAGAAACCCTCTTTTTACCATTTCTTCGACTCCTTAAAAAATTTCTCAATAACAACATAATAGGAGGAGATTTCGCTTTGATCAGATTCCCATAAGGGTGTCGAACCATTCTTGCGTACATAATGTAACCGGCTCCCTATTGCCAGCGGAAGGCGGTTCACCGTTGGCTTACCGCTTCCACGGCCTACATCGCTGCCATTTCCGGCCATTTCAACTCAATACCGGCCTGTTCGAGACGTTTCTGGAAATCTTTCAGCGTTGCCTCCCGGTTTCGAACATCGCGCGGCTGGATTCGTTTGTCTAGGCAATAGCTTGCCAAATATCCCGCAGCTTCGCCGATATTCCATTCCACGGGATGCAGACGGTAGCAACCGTTTGTAATATGAGTCACGCCGATATTTTTACATGCGGGCAGCAAATTGTTCATCCGAACCGGAATGAGGGATCCGAGCGGAATTTGAAACGGCAAGCAGGAAATATCGATATAATGCCGGTTGCCGGTGCTTGGATGGAGATCGATTCGGTAACACCCTACGCCCACTGAATCAGGGAATGGCTCCGCACGTCCGTCCGTTCGCGCTTCCGGGCAAATATGCTGCTCCAGCACGGTAAATTCGGCTTTAATGCGTCTCGATTCGCGAATATACGGATACATGGCAAGTCCGTCCTCCGTACCGACCACATCCCTGCGAAGTCTCAGGCCGGGATAACCGGCTTTTCCGTCGGGGCGGGGTGCTTCGGTCTGCATCCAATAGAGGAGAGACAAGCTCAATTGCTTGGCGCTTTCCAGATGCCGTTTTCGCTCCTCCTCCGATACGTCGATAATCGGACCGAGCCAGTAGTCGTTTTGCTGCCAATTGACAATGGTGATGTCGCTATCGAACGTTCCGTCCATAAAATTCGTCCTATTGACGATTCGCCGATAACGCCATAAATCCGCCGTTTGGCTGAACAGGCCGAATTCGCGGGGCTGAAGCGTTCGGGGCAAAACGCCCGTCCAATCCAGCAGCTTCCCGGGCCAAAAATCGGCTTGATACGATCGCCAGAACTCGTAGTCTCTCGGCCGTTCAATCGTATGGTCTGCTCCCTCGCAATAATCGAGGGCAAACACGTACGTGAACGCTTGCATGTCCATCGGCAGCGAGTCGCCGTCCACGGCGTGCGGCTCGCCGGTCTCACTTTTGGACTCCGCTCCCGTCGTGTACTCCGTCCCGGTCATGGGCAGCAAGTCCCCGCATTCGGTTGCATCTAGGAAGAAGGAAGCTGTTAAAATCTCCTTGCGCCCTGTCTCCAGATTTCGCACGGTAACCGAATGTACCGTATCCCCGGCCGCTTCTGCCTGAAGCGGTACCCGGCGCATAAGAAGCGTCACCTTGCCGCTGTGCACATAAGGAGCCAGCATCTCCTGGAGCACGGCCAGCGCGGTGCGGGGCTCGTGGCAGAGCCGGCTAACCCCTCCGTTTCCCGGATTCAGATTCGGCTTACGGAAAGCTTCCGCAGTCAAAGGAAAGTGTCGACGATAATAGTTTCGGACCCCTTCGCGAAAGCTCCTGTAGCTGCGGGTGCAGCCAAATTGTTCGATCCATCGGTGCTCGTCGGGCGGAACCGCCTGGCTCGTTAACTGGCCGCCGATTCATACCGTTTCTTCCGTCAAAACCACCGATTTGCCCGATTCGGCCGCCGCGAGCGCAGCCGCGCAACCGCCGAGCCCTCCTCCGATAATCGCAATATCGGCATGAAACTCCTGTTGTGAGCGAATCGTCGTCCCAGTCACTACCATTACGTATGACTCCTCCGTTTCTGCGGTCTGTTCCGCCGGCGCGTGATCTGAGCACGCTGCCCTTTTTCAAGCCGCCCTTCTTTTTTGGACTTTCGGATACAGCCCCTTTACGTCAAAATTGCTTGCATCAAAGGCTTCAAAAAAATTATAGAACTCGGCCCGGCTTGCCGTATTCAAAAAAATTGACCGGATATCCCCGCTAAATTGATCGTTTCCGGCGTACGGCTGGAGGATGGCTCTAGGCTTGCTCAAATGTGCCATTCTCATTTTTTGGGAATTGCTCTATAATAAAATCGAAAAGAAGCAGAACCGGTCAGTTGGAGAGGGAGGTTTTTTTCTATGGAACTGAACGAGAACTTGCTGAAAGCGCCGCCTATTTCAAATAACAATGTTGAAAGCGGTTTCAAATCTTTCCCGGTTTATGCTCGCAAAGACCTCCTCCGCGCGCACAACTACTCTCTGTATACGCAGCCCGGCATCGAAATCAATCTGACGCTGGAAGGGAAAGCGGCCTATGTCATCGGAGACCAAGTGCGCATGCAGTATCCCGGACAGCTGCTTGTATTTTCGGGCAAAGTGCCCCATCAAGTGTATATCGATCCCTCTTGCGAATATAAACGAACTGTGGTCTGCTTTGACGAATCCGGCATGCGTGAAGCCGGTCTTCGCTGTGCGCCCAATCTGGAAATACTCCCTTTGCCGGATCTGGTGTACCAGCAAGTCCACTTAGAGCCGGAGATGTTTGCCGAAATCAAACAAATCGCTTCCCGTCTAACGGACGAACTGCAGGAGAAGCATACCGGCTGGAAGCAGGTCGTAAGCTCCCAGCTCAGCATTTTGGCAGTGTATATTCGTCGGAGTATGGAAGCTTCAGCGAATAACGGCCATTCGGATCTCGTGTCGCTTTGCTGTGATTATATCGGTAAACATTTGCCGGACAATCTTTCGCTCAAATCTATGGCCAGCATGTTCCATGTCAGTCCGGAGCACTTGATCCGGCTGTTTAAACGTGAAAAAAAGGTAACTTTTTACCAATTCGTGCTGCAGCAGCGCGTTTCGGAAAGCGAACGGATGCTTCAGAATTGTCCCGATATGACGTTGACGGATATCGCCTATGCTGTCGGTTTTCCGTCAGCCGCGCAATTTTCCCGGGTATTTAGAGCTTCGACCGGGATGCTTCCCAGCCAATTTCGCAATCGAATGGCGAAAAGCTGAGTTGATATTGAACTATGCAGCCATTTAGCTTAATGAAAACGGCAGCCGATCATTGGATGGCTGCCGTTGTGTCTATTTAACTATCGTATCCGTTAGCTTAACGGTCTGGTTGCCGTATACAATTCAAAAAATCCAGGTTTGTTTGCATCGATCACTTCGAAATGTCCATAGACCATTTCTGGGACTCGCATAGAAGTTTCAAAAAAACGATCCATGGCTTGATAGCCCTGACGTTCATCTGCAATTGGGATGTCAGAGACAAGTCCATATTCGCTTGGTGGGATGTTGATTTTAGTAAACCATTCAGGCACCATTTCATCATTCTCAATCTCTATCGCTACGATAACGGAAAACGTGTCTGGTAATTGTTTTTCACCCGATGGGAGAACTGCATAAACAATGTCCCTATTAATCCAACCAGGAAAATGCTCAGCTGCCGTTAGAAGGCTATGTTTGGCTACATTGAAAAGACTAACTCCCTTGTCAGCATAAGGCCTTCCTCCAACAAATGGGATACCAACTAACTTAATTTCATTTCTTTTTACACGTACTGCCTCAAAATCACTCACGTCATTCATTATTAGAATCACTCCCTCCGAAATTTAGCTTTCGTTTACATTCGACACCGACATTCCAGTCCCTCCAATTAATTCCACTAAACTGCCCGTTAGCGCAACGACGGCAGCCGAACATTTTGGCCGGCTGCCGTCAGGTAACAATCGAGCTATCGTACCCCGTTAGTTCGGCACTCAACGTTAATTATTGCTTCTTATTGTCCCAGTGACTTCGTTATCAAAATGGATTAAATGCTGCCCGTTTGCGTAGCCGCCTCTAGGGTGCGGCTAGGGAATAAAAACACCAACCAGCTAATGGTGGTGTCAGCGTCTATCCAACATCAAACATCTTGCCATGCTGTGTACTTATTTCCATCTGGGTCATAGAAATGAAATGTCCGTCCACAGCCGCCATTATCCTTAAGCTCGGAAACCCTTTCACCATCGTCCTTCATTTTTATATAAAGTTCATCAATTTGAGTTACTTCAAAACAGATTGACTCCATTTCATGTTCTTCATTGTTTTCATCCCAATCATGTGTCACAAAATTCGAAGACTGCATATCTTTTGTCTCCAAGAAAAATATCCCTTGTCCAGAGGCAAGTTTCACATTGCCTTGAGATGACAACGTAATCAAACCATGTTTCATGAAAAACTCTTTTGTTACCGCTGCGTTTGTCACAGGAATGTATACGCATTCAATCCTTTTCAATCGTGCTTGACTATGTGGATACTTGCTCTCTAATTCACTTTTTAATTCCAATTTGTTCATCGAAAACAAACCTCCTTTAAATGTGGGGGGTTTAACCCATTTGATAGTAAATTCGATAAGTTTCAGGGAAATCCTTCCACTAACCTTATGCAACATAACTGCCCGTTAGCTTAACGCTCACGTCAGTCTAATACTTTATTTTCTCAGTCTAATACTTTATTTTTCCAGTCTACAACTTTATTTTCTTCGGACAACCCTCGCCCCCGAAGCTTCGGGCATCATGCTTAGCTTGAACACTTCGGTGCTACAGCTGGCGATGGCCGCCGGCGCGGGCATCGGTGGCATCGTCGTGGAGCGGGTTTCGCTCGCGGCCATCAGTTGGATCGGGGCAGCGGCTGTCACAGTCGCGGCGGGAGCAGCGGCATTTTCGCTCGGAATGTCTCGTTCCCGGTTGCGCTCGAGCCGAATTGCGAAAGAACGGAGCATCTTGGAGGCGGAAGTCTGACGCCAGAACTGGAATAAAAATCGGGTAGTAGGCTACCCACTTGGTTGAGTAGCCGACCTCCCACACCACCGGACGTACCGTCAGCGGCGCCGGGAGCACAGAAATAGGTATACCGGCAACCGCGACACGAGGAGTGCCATCGTTCGCCGGTATGGAGTTACTCGCAGATTTCGGGTTGGGAAATTAAAATAAATTTCTGAGATGTAACACTTTGATTAAATGGGGGTTTATTTTCTGAACAATTTCCTCAAGAAACCGCCTTCCTTCTTGTCCGGACGTAGTTTTTTTAGTGTCTCTTCACCTAGCATAAGCGCAGCTAACTGATAAAAAAGTTGCTCCAGAGATTCTTTCATTTCATCACTAATGTGATCCCATATTGATGTTCCCCCCATTGATACTTCAAGCATTTCCTCGAATAACGGCAAATAAAATATTCGTTCAATATTGTAAGCAGATTTGATTTGTTCCCCAAAGCTCTTTTCCAATTTCTGATTCGAGCGATTGCAAATGAGAGTCACTTTATCAACTGAAACGTTCTCAAGCATTTTCTTATAATACCGGAACTCGCGATTCACGCGAACAGGATCAAACGAGGTTACCAGAAACAGATGATTTGCCTGTCTCAGCACCAGCTTCTCCCTTTCATCGCAAATATTTGAGGAAAGATCATAAAACAATATCGGTATTTGCCTCGCCATTCCAACGAGCTGAGCCGTTTTCATAACATCCCAATCACTTACGTCTTCCCCCTTGTTACGAATCAGGTAAGTTACATCTTGAATCGTAATATCATGAACAGTTGAAATTTGAGCATCAGTTTCAATTTGATGGTGCCAGCTCCTCCAATTTCCCGCTTCGCTGACAATAGGCTTGGCATTTAAAAAATCGAACCACGAAGGTTTTGAAAACGGAGATTCTAGCATTCCAACATGTAGTCTTAGGGTGGCCAAATATTCCAAAAACATTTTTCCGAAAGTGGATGATCCGGAGCATTCAAAAGCCGAAGCAATGACGATGAGCTGCGGCGGAATAAGTAGTCGCTCGTAGATAGGAACGGTTGTTTTAATAACCTGCTCTTCCGTTTTAGGAACGACCCCGGTTTGAATAATCTTTTCCGCTTCCCGCTCCCGCTGTTCCTGGATTAAATCCTCAGTCGCTTTTCGTATGTTTTTTTTGAATTTCTGTATGTTCTTAAACTCGGGAGGTTTTGTGATTTGTCGTATGAAATCGTGTGGGATGGAGCCTTCGTTAAATATATCGAATATGGAAAAGGTAGTCAGCCGGGCTAAAAATAAGTCGTCGTCCGGACGCTCGCAAATGAAAATAATACGAATTTGCAGACTGATATTCCTCAGCTCATCAAAAATGACTTCCCATTCTTCGTCTGTCCCATCGGTTCCAATCAAATCATCCGCGACGATGACCATATTTGCACTTGTTTCAGCAACGCGTTTCAACAGAATGTTCCTGGTGTTAATTTTCGAGACGACCTGACCAACCCCATTTTGCTCAAGATCACTTTTTAAAATTTGGTCAAGCTCCTCATTTCCGGTACCTATAATAATAAGCCGCTGCTCATCCATATCTATCTTCCTTTGCTCGGTTATGTATTAAACTGCTGACTGAGGCTTTGAATTCTTCATAACTTCCATTCTTCTCGATGTAGAGTTGACAGTACGCCTGTTTCAAAATGAACTCCCATAGAGCATCGGAAACATGCTGAAACTGAGTCTCCATCTTGGATACTTGTTCTCTGGATAATCCAAGTTTGGCGGCCACCTCTCCCTGAGTGAATCCTAAACGAAGCCGAAGGATTCGAATGCACTCTGCTCGGGTCGATGGAAAAAATAAATGTTGAACCCTTTGTTCTCCCGACATTAGAACAAACCGACCTCCCAAAAAAATAGACGCACTCCCCCATTGGGGGATGTGCGTCCTTCGCGATCACCTGAATACAATCGTTATTTGACTCGAATTAGATCGAAATAATCGTGAATGGTTTTTTCTATGGTGATAGGGACCTCATGAGTCTTAACCACTCCATTCGAATAGTAGGCTTCGAACCGGAACCGATAAGCACCGTCAGCCAGTTGGTCGAATGTCTCTTTCCACATCTCTCCCGACCAGTCTATTCGATTTGAGGACGACAATATACTCCTATCACTCGTCTGGATTAAGGTTGCCGTAACCTGGTTTGCTATGGTTGTACTTCCGAGAGTATCCGTTGTTGCAGCATTCAGGATGAACTTTTCTCCGGCAAGGAAGCGGGACTTTACCCACGGACTTTCCTCATTCCCTGAAACCGATAAATTGTACGCTTTTCGATTGTTCTCCCACTGCGGCGTGTGATTTACTTGTCCGATTACCGTCAATTCACCGACAACAATCGTTTTAGTCACGGACGCTGATAAGCCGAGAGGGTCAGTCACCGTTAAGCTTACGATATAAGCCCCAGGGCGGTTAACGGTATCACTCCCTAGAATGGAAGTATGTTCCGAAGTGGCCGTTTGATTGTAGCCACCAGGACCAGCAATCGACCAACTGTAAGTCAAAATGTCTCCGTCAGGGTCACTCGATAGATTGATGATCGAGATATTGTCCCCTTCCCATGCCGGATTTGGCGTCCAATCAAAATCAGCGATAGGAGCCTGATTGATGTAGAACCAAGTCTGCGGTGAGAAATCGGACCATACATACCCGTCGAAAACTCGGACCCACACTCTTAATTTTTGTCCTCTCGGAAGATCAACCGGAGGCGTGTAGCTGCCATATGGTAAGTTTGTCCCCTGCCAATGCTGACCCGAATCATGAATATGCCAAGTATTGGCTTCATTCGTCACCTGGATCTGGAAGTACGTAAACACCGTGCCCGGATCAGGATCATACTGTGACCACTGGAATGTAGGGCGCGTATCGTTAAACACAGTAGGACTGGCTTCCGTGCCTCCTGGAACCGTCATAACTGCGGTCGGCGGCCGGTTAATAAAGAACCATGTCGTGCCGGACCATTCCGACCAGTCGGTGCCGTCATAGACGCGGACACGGACTTGCAGCTTCTCCCCAGCTGGTAGATCGCTTGGAATCGTCCAACCTTGAATCGTTGCTGAAGTTGGCCCTTGAGGAAGCACCGATGTATCGTAAATCACCCCACCAGATTCGTTCATGATCTGTAAGTGGAACTGTGTGAACAGGGTCCCGTCATCTGGATCGGTCTGGTTCCATTCAAAATACGGACGCGTAGTGGCATAAATCGTTGGAACTGCATGTGATCCGTCCGGGATCCGCATGCTGGCTACCGGAGGCGAATTGCTCGGCCCTTTGATACTAGCCCAATACGTGATTTCATAAGGAAACGACCATGCTCCATATTCATCACGGGATTGCATGCCCACAATGTATGAACCTATTTCTTGAGGATTAACCAGCTGCGCATCCTTTCTTATCCCACTTGGCGTAATATAGTAGTATCTGCGATCTGTAATCCCCCGATCTACACCGTAATTCATGCCGGGTGTCTCGGGTCCCGAATAGGTCGTAGCGTTAACCCAGCGGTCCGGATCGTAATCCTGGAAGTTCCAGGCCAATTTACCGTCTGGCTGTTGGGTTAGCGTAAACAAGGATATTGGCCGTCTGTGAACAGTGATCTTCTTCTTATACGCGTTCGAATCTTTCCGGTAACTGTCGAAGATCATGCTCGGGAACAAGAAATTCGGATTTGGATCATCTTTCGCTTGCAGCGTAACCTCATAGATTCCTACCGCGTCAAACTTGACTTGCGGTGATGCAAACGACTTGCCATGTAGTGAAGATAGCCCCTGGTTTTTGAAGAACTTTGGTGTATGGGCAAACCCCCACTTGAACGTGTCAGCCATTGGGTCGTTTTCTGGGTCGGTGTACTCGATGTTCTCGTATTTGACCTCGGCATTGCTGTAGCTCTCATCATAAATCGCAAAATCGGTCATCCACTCGACGTTATCTGGTATAACGGATTTAATCGTCATGTCCCTAAGTGTGACATAAGATTTGTCCGAAAACGGTCCAATCTTGCCTGTCGTGTACGAATCGTCAGTAAATTCGAAATACGGAACTTTGTTGATCGACAGCATGATTTTATTCGCTGCGTTGATCAAGCGGAATTCGTAGTTCCCACGATCTTGCATCGGGAATGCCTGACTTTGCATAACGGTCCTTACGCCATTTACATACTTCGAAACGTAAACCGTTGTGCCGTCTGCCTCCACTGCATAGCGGTTCCGCGGATCTTGCATTCGAAACGAATAGCCGGTTAACTCCATATCCGTTTGCGCTTGCCCCGGACTTAACGTAAACTTCAGCTCGAAGTTATCATAGGATTGAGGAGAGAGAAACTGTCCAATTCTAAACCCTTTATAGGCAGTCGCCGTATTTATGGTACCTTTATCAAGAAACATCCATCTCGTTCCATTTTGATACCCTTGGCTAACTCCTCCACTGCCGTATGAGGAGAATCCCCCATAAATCGAAAGATACAGTCCGTCACCTACATAAGCTCCCATTGAGAAAATATCCGTCTTCTCACTACTGTAATAGCCGAATCCTCCTCCACCTCCAGCTTCTTCTTTTAACAGCCGGTCGGAGTGCCATATATTTCTTTCAACCGTTCCGCTAGCAGTAGGAGCTCCGAAACCGTTCGTATACCCCGTAGGAGTCACGTGATATCCTGGCATATTTTTGTCCCAGTTTGTAACCATTGGCCCCGGAGCTATATATCCGGATCCGTCTAGATGGACAACTTGGTAGAATGTTTTTATTTCCCCATACATACATCCGTTACAGTACGTTATTGTATGTGTTCTTGTGTAAGCTTCTTTTGTAAACGGATTGTACATCATCACATAATTATGTTCTTCCGGGTAATCATACGGCCCTAGTGAGCTATAGCTGGCCTGTTCTCCTGCCAACTTGGGAGAAACGATTACATCTCCAGTAGTCGTATCAAACTTAACGACGTACATACCGGTCGGTTGGTCCGGATTTAGTTCCTGATTAAATATTTTAGGCCGATCATCTCCTGGCTCGTAACACGCCAAACTTCTGTAAGCTATAATATTACCTTCGTCATCGAAATAAGATCCGTACCCATTCCCTCGAACATCTCCTCCCCATCTACAACTATAGGTCATGGAAGGAGCAGTTATTATTCGGTTAAGCGCATCCTTGTACTTAAAGGCATAAGTAAAGGAGATTGAAGGCTGATCTAATGAGCCCAACTTAACGACTTGTCCCTCTGGCGTTAATTCAAGGTACGATGCAGGCATTCCATAATTACTATAAGCAAGTAACAAGTTACTTCCCTTCGCTTGGGCCGTAACATAATTGCCGCTGCTTACGATCGGAAAAACACCTTGATATCTTCCATACGCATCAAGCTCAATGGGAGCGTCTTTCCCGCTTGAAATCAACGCTCCGGTTAAAGCATCAAACGAAGCAACATGTGCAGTTTGATTTCCTTCCCGGCCCGTGCACCAGTAATAATCATCTCCATCATCTACGTCTTCATAATTCCACGATTTACAATAATAACTCGAATAAGTGACCAATATTTTATCCGCTACCAATGTGGTTTGGCCCATTGTTAGAACGCGATTCGGAGGGATAGAACTATCATTAGGATCGAGGTAGCGCGTACCCCAATCGTTGTAGATCGCATTACCTCCATGTTCCGGAAATGCTAGGTCATAAGGGTTTGTACCATCCGACCAATAATGCTCCAATACTGCACTATAAGTAGAACCTTGATTTGTGACTTTCGTATATGGCCTATAATCAGGAATTCTCGACTTATTAAGCGCAAATAAATACTTCTTTTCACTGTTACTATTGTAGCTACCCCAGAAATATATATGGTTTTTGGTAGTTTGAATGTTGCCTTTATAAGAAGCAGGCTCTAAAGCCTTTTCAGGATCCACGGGTGTTTTTACGATTGGATTCCCCGAAGATGCATATTGTCTTGGAGGCAACAAGATCGGTTGGCTCTTTTTCGTATCCCTGGTGGTCATACCCTTATAGGGCGAAATACTGTTTGGTCCAAACCCACTATTCGTAAAATAGTTAAATATGGCATAATTGGGGCTTGGCCCACTGCCCCCATTTTTATAGATGTTGAATGGATATTGCTGCTCCATTCCTTTCCCTGCACCGGATGTAAGTGAACCGTCCGGACCCGAAGTCCACATATAGGATTTATTATCTTGTGGAGTCGTACTATTCGTTTCATACAATTGCCAGTTGGCAATCATATTCCCCGGCATCGGAACCGATGGATTAATCTCCGGCTGCTCGTTTTTACCGCTAATATCAAAACTCACTTCCGGTGCTAGGTTCACCACGTCTAGCGTCAGTGTTGCCTCACTGGTTGTGGCTGTATCTCCGCACTGTCCCCAGTCCTCACACACTTTAACGAAGAACAGATATTTACCCACTTTATCCGGAGTGATCATGATTTTTTCCAGGGTTCCCGAGATCGGCTGCCAAGCATCGTCCGCAAATCCGTTGTTGTCTTTGTCGTACTTATACTTGTATTCCGCGGTGACGATCGTATCGTAGTCCTCGCTATAGGATCGATTATAAATATCGTATCGCTCTCCCCGGATCCCGAGCGGAGGAACATCGAGCTTGGCGATTGGAGGCTTATCCGGAATAACGTTTATCCGGTGAACATCCATCCACTCCGATCGCAGGCCCGCGGAGTCGGTAACCCATAGGGTGACTTCCTCGATGCCCGGCGTCGGGTACACGTCCCTTTTATTGCCCCATTCGTCTTTGGAATGATCGATAGATCTTCCAATCGGACTATAGCTTTGATTCGATTTCAGTGGTTCAGGAAGTGGCCTACCCTGTACAACTTGAGTCGGACCTGTTATAACAGGGAATGGTGCTGGCGCTTGTACCGTTAATGTTGCGCTAGCCCTTGCGGTACCACCCTGCCCGTCACTTGCGGTTACCCAAACGGTGTGAGTGCCCGGCGCATTTGCCGTTGAGAGATTGTTGTAGTCCGTATCTTTGGTTCCCATCGAAACAAATGTTCTTACCCAAGACGATGTACTTCCGGCAAAATCCCATTCCCATGTTACCGTGTCACCGTCCGGATCAAATGTATCGACGATGGCCAAATCGACCGGTGCGCCCTGTACGACCCAAGTGGTCGGTTGAGTTCGTTCACCTTTTGGGAACCATGCAATTTTAATCTCCGGAGGCTTATTCCCGTTATTGATAACCTCTAATGGTTTTTCCTTGATCCATCCGGTTTCTCCACATGTTGTGTAGATCTTCATGGCGACCATTACGGTACCGACCGCAATAGCAGGCTTGTATTTATATTCTGAATAAGGCATTGTAAGTGTTTTCGTCTTGTTGTTTACGTAAGGGGAGTAATCCACTTTGCTGTCCCGGGTAAACCTAAATTCGTGCTTGGTGTATGTACATCCCGGGCCCGTCACCGTTATATCTTTCGGCACGATGTCGAAGGGATCCCGGTAGTTAATGGTGTTTGGAACAAGTGAAAAATCTCCATCAATCGATTTACCGCCGCCGCAGCTTCCGGCAGCTCCGACCATAAATGTGAGCGTCCGCTCGTTGTCTCCCCGATTTACTTCCTTATCGGTGCCCGAGAGTAAGGCTCCGTCCGGATCCAGGCTTATGGTGACGCTCAGCGTCCCGGCCGATGCAGGGGTATGGTTAAATGTAATCGTCTTACTGCTGCCGATCCCTAAGCTGGTATATGTTTGATTGGCCAAGACTGTAATTCCGGTTTTTACTGTTGCTTTAAAAGAAGTGTTGATTGCTCGTCCGCCATTATTGCTGAAGTGAATCGTAAACATGCCGGACGTACCGGCTTCCAGGCAGGCAGGAGCACTAGAAACTATTCCGCCAAGGTCTGGTTCATTTCCAGTTGGGCCAGTGGTAACGTAGACGGCTAACTTCTTGTATTCGTAAATTTCCCCGAGAAGCCCAATCTTCCACTCATTCCACCATTGATTGATTCCAGTAGTATGAACGTTTATCTTATCCGCTGGAGATTGAAAATCCATTTTGACCTTGAAAAAATATTGAAGAGTTTGTGCATTCAATTGGGAGTCTGTCATGCCCATATGAGTCTCGATACTATTCCCGGGCTCCAACGTCAGTTTATCCCTATCAAATCTAAGATTAACCACATCGGCAATATTCATACTGGTCTGAGTGCCGCCTATATACATGGTGGGAATATCTTGCAAAGTACCCTGTCTTTTAAATTCCCCTTGAGCACAGGTACCCTCCATTTTCTCTCTAACTTGATTGGCATAAACACCATCAGCCCTAAAACAGGTCGCCGGAGGCCCCTCATCTATGATATCAGGACGAGTACTTCTAAAATGCCAAGTAGCGTCTAGATCGTAAATCCAAACCACATTATTTGGGTCACGCCACCACTCGAAGTAACCTCCTCCAGTAGATGCCATTTTTCCGAATTCAGGGGCAACACTTTTTGTTTCCCCCTCTATCAACCCAACTGAATAAGAAGACCCAGAAGCTGGGTATAATTCTTTAAGTGGCTTAGGATCACTTGGGTTACTAACGTCCACAAGTTCAACCTTTTGTATTCCAGAGAAGGCACTGACGTCTACGGTTCCGCCATCGAAAGAAAACTTCTTACTTAAGATGCTATTTGCAAAATTGTTACCATAGGGTTGTATCGTTTCTGGTACAACTATATCGGAAACTTTGATAAAATTACTTCCGGGAGTATTAGCAAATACCTCGTCATACGGATGTATGAAAGGAGCCATTCCTGTAATGAAGTAATTTGAGCTTTGAACGAAGAAAGCGCCTCTAGTATACTGGGAAACGTTCCGGCAAGAACAATCCCACTATGAAAAGAGGCACTCACTCATGAAGCATAAG
>NZ_JARBDB010000024.1:0-820 GCF_036577605.1 Paenibacillus sp. GYB004 | reverse complement strand
AACCCTGTCGTTCCGACAGTTCGTGTAAGGATTACACAGCAAGAAGTCTTTTGCCTTCGGCAAGAATATTCAGGCTTGCGTTAAAGTCTCGGTCGTGATGCGCTCCACATTCCGGGCAGTCCCATTCGCGCAACTTCAAATCTTTTACATCTTTGTGCTTATAGCTACAGCAGGAGCATAATTGCGAAGATGCGAATGTTGAGCCTACAGCCACTACTATGCGGCCATACCACTTCGCTTTGTACTCTAGCATGGAGCGAAACATCGACCAGGAAACCTCGCTAATGGCCTTGGCTAACTTACGATTCTTGACCATATTGGCTACCTGTAAATCTTCAATCGCAAGGAATTTATAAGCTTTATTCACTACCATTGCTTTTCACTTCACTTTCTGATTTTGGATATACGTTCTTATCTGCTCTTTTGTATGTTCACTGGCTGTTGCAACAAAATAAGAAGGATTCCAAAAATTGCCTCCCCACAATCTCTTTTTAATCTCAGGAAACTCTTTAAAGTGCGAGTTCAAAAAGTCCGGTTTTCAGCACCGAGAAGATGGGATGAAGCTAGGAAATGAGGAGCGGAGCGTAGTGAAAGCTACGTGAGCACCGGAAGTTCCGGCTGAATTCCATATTCGATGTTGAGTTGGCTTCCTGATCGGCTTCGTGATCAAAAGCGGACTTTTTGAACAACCTCTTAAACAAAAGTCTCGCGGAAACACCTTTTAACGCATTAATCATACCAGGTATTGAATGCTGTGGTGTACATTCCACTAAGAGATGAATGTGATCGGAGTCGCTTTCAATTTCAGATATAGTGAAGT
>NZ_JARBDB010000023.1:0-9523 GCF_036577605.1 Paenibacillus sp. GYB004 | reverse complement strand
TGGAACAACTCCATTGCTGCGCGCCCGCGATCCATGCTCGCCGACTCGATCTCTGAAGCGAAAAGCTCAACCATCCTTACGGTATCAACACGCTGTCCTATCGGATGCTCGCCCTGGAGGATCGGCACACGAATAAACATAAACCCCTCGTTCCGTTCCCTCTCGTACTCCAGCTTTCTAACCCGACTCCGGAGGCTGTCCACCACATCGTTTGCGATAGCAATTTCGGATTTGAGACGGGTATTCTCGCGCTCGAATTCCTCTGATCGCTGATATTCTGCTTCACCAATGTCAACAGAGCCTTCGAACTTCATTTTCCAAATCTTCTTTTCTTCCTCCAACTCGACGATCCGCGCGTTGGCATGATTGGCGACGACGGCCGCCCCCTCGAGCGCTTCTTTCAGGCGGTTATTCTCGCCGTTCACCTCGTCAATTCTGTCATTAAGACCGTCATTGACCAGATCCCGTTCCGCAACGATTTTCGACCATTTATCGATAATTACGTTAATCTCCGTGTCCTTGTTCTGCTTCAGCTCCAGGAGCATTCTGTCCGCTTGTTCATTCTCCTGCTTCCGTTTTGCTACCATCTCCTCAAGCTGAATCTCAAGGTTCTCATTGTCTTCCCGCAGGCGATTTGCTTCGTCCTGCCACGTCTCGGCCAGTTCCGTCACGTCGTTAAGCTCTTTCTCCTTTTCGACCGCACGTTGTTCGACCCGAGAAAGGATTCTGTCTCCCGTAGGAACCGGCTGCTCGCAGCGGCGTTCCTCTGGCTCTCGATCGGCAGGAGTCCCTTTCGGTTCTTGTGCTTTAAAGCCCGCCAGAACTTTTGCTTCAACCGTCTTGTCCTTCAGGCCCCACTCTTCGAGTAACGAATAGAACGGTGTGGTGTACACTTTGAGAGATCCCATGATCTGCGTCCGAGTCTCCCCAGATGCACGACGCTCCAAATACATATCCCGAGTAAATCCGGACAGTTGCTTCGCAACCATTTCATCACTCTCCTTTTCGGGCGAGGTCAACTTCCACTCCCGGAGCTGCTTGACCAATTTGTCATGCTCGTTATTAAACCATCTCAGCTTGATGTCATCCCGACTCTTACCGTCGATCCGGTTTTGAAGATATTCATCTCGGGTGAGCGTGGGCTCCCATTTTTTGAAAAGCGGAGCCGGTTTCTCTCCGATCTTAGCCAACTCTTCAGGGGTAAGCGTGTATGATTTCACTGGACCGTTCGCATTGTTCCTTGATTCAGTTTCCTTTTTCGGTACCGGGGTCTTTTCAGGCGAACCTCTACCTATGCTCATTGCATGTAGCACCTCCATGCCCTTTGTATACGCCCCCGCCAATTGCTCGGCGGGGGCGCTGTCGTGTCTTATCTATGCAGTTAATGGTTTTATACGTCCGTTACTTCGAAGGACTTAAAATCGATTGTAGGGGCTCATTCTTCATTTGCCTGCTGATTGCTGAGCGGCCGCCCTATCCTTGTACCGGCGCCATGCGTTGCCGAGCTCTTTATTGCCAACGCCGATCGATTCGGATATCGCTTTCCACGTCTCTCCCGCATTACGACGTTCGAGCAGTGCGGGGAACTCGTACGGAATGTCATCGAAAGATGGCCGAACTGTAAGGATGTAGGTTTCAACATTAACCGTATCGGCCACTGCATCCCGCTCCTGCTTGTCTGCACCAGCAGCTTCAAGAGAATCGGCGTCGTCCGTTTGCCCTTCGCCCAAAACCTCACGTTCCCAGTCGCTCAACTCGTCATCACCGCCATCAGAGCCTTTATCCGACTGTCCATCCCATTCCAATTCGTCCTGTTCAGCCGCAGACGCACCGTCTTGTACACCCACGAGGATGCCGCCGGCTTTAAGCAAATCCTCGATCGCATAGCAGCCCTCTGAATGTTCCAGATCGAGTTCGTTTTTCACGTTGTCGCCCAGGATGACCCCAGCATCTTCGCCGTTGATATATTTTTTCGGCGTCCGCCCGGTCCCGCTGACGATCGGGAAGACATATTCGACCGTATCGCTGTTCCCTTCGCCGTCATCGCCCAAATTACTTCGTGTTATGACGATCTCCTTACCCGCATACTCGTCCGCATGCCCGGCCGCCTCATGAGCTCCGGGTTCCGCCTCAGCCTGCTCGGCCGGGTTGGTAGCGGGCACCTGATCATTCGCCGGCTTAGCGTCGCCGAAGTCCAACTGTCTGCCAACGGATTCGACCACGCCGAATTGATCGGTCGTAATCTTCCGGCGCTCGGGACGCTCGTCTTCGTCGTCCAGGTCCATTTGCGTTTGCGGATCATCGAACGATACAATCAGTTCCTTGTCCAACGACTGCAGGTATCGTTGGTTGAAGACCATCGCGTCCTTATTGCTCATCGAGAGCTTGATCGTCGTTTTGGTCTTGTTGCTTGTAACGCCTTCGAGGGTTGTTGTAAATTGCTTCTTCATCGTGCTGTCACTCTCCAATTTGTCTTATTTTAATTTCGATACGCGGTCGTACGCTGTATCGTTTGCGGACGTAAGCGTCTACTACTTGGCTGTCATCTTTCCAAATCACGCCTTTAAGAGCGTCCTTAACAGCTTTCAGGTAATTATCTGCATCCGGCTTGGATGTGGGGAGAATATCTCCACGTTCTGCAGCGACCGCCTTTTTCTGACTAAAGCTCTTGGGAATGGGTCTGAATGCCGTAACCATCATAGCCAATGGCCCTTCAAGCAACGCGGAGGGTGCATGCTCAGCGGCAGCCAAACGAATATAGTCCTTGTAATCCCGGCTCTTTTTCGGATCATACAAACGGACGAAGCCGCCCTGCGAAGAAGCCCGGGGACGCCCCTGTGCTACCGGTTCGCCGTATATGGTAAACTGGATCACTTGGCCCGCCTCCTCGGCCGGATCGGTACCGGCCACGGTCGCCGTAGCGTGTACACCTCGCCGACTACTTGCCCACGGTGTTTGATTACGATCCGGTTCCGCATTTGGAAAATCGGGTCAAGCTGCTTTTTTACGCCCAACTCCTCCGATCCCTCTCTTTCGGAGACGTCGGCTTCGCCTTCGCCTGCTGTTCTTCGTGGTGCGATCGATCCAGATTGGCAAACTTATTAAATTGCTTGAGGAATGCCAGTTCAACGGTGCCGACCGGACCGTTCCGCTGCTTGGCAATGATGATTTCGATAATGTTCTTCTTCTCCGACTCTTTGTCGTAGTAGTCGTCCCGGTACAGAAACGCTACGATATCCGCGTCCTGCTCGATCGAGCCGGATTCCCGAAGGTCGGACATCATCGGCCGCTTGTCCTGCCGCTGCTCGACGCCCCGACTGAGCTGCGAAAGCGCAATGACGGGAACGTCCAACTCGCGGGCAATCTGTTTGAGTGTCCGGGAGATATGCGAAACCTCCTCTTGCCGGTTTGCCCCCCGCCCCTTTATAAGCTGCAGGTAATCAATCAATATCAGGCCCAATCCCCGCTCCTTTTTGAGCTGCCGGCACTTGGCGCGGATATCGTTGACGGTTATGGCCGGCGAATCGTCGATGAAGATCGGCGCTTCTGTGATCATGCTGATCGCAATCGTAACCTTTTCCCAATCCTCCGGCAGCAGGTTTCCGGTCCGCATCCGAGATGCGTCGATATTTCCTTCGGCTGCCACCATACGGCCGAATAGCTGCACAGCGCCCATTTCGAGAGAAAACACCGCGACGCTTTCGCCGACCCGGACCCCAACGTTTTGAGCGACATTCAGCGCGAACGCCGTCTTCCCGACCGACGGCCGGGCCGCCACGATAATCAGGTCGGATCGCTGCAGTCCGGATGTTGCCCTGTCGAAGTCGTCAAAGCCGGATCGAAGCCCTGTAATTCCGCCGGCGTCCTTTGTCATTGATGCCTTTTCCAAGTTCCCGTAGAATTCGTAAGCAACGTCTTTGAGAACGCGGAAGGGCGTTTTCGCCGCTTTTGTCTGCTCGGAAAGCTTGTCGGCTTTGGTTTGCATGGACGCGATGAGTTTGTTCGGATCATCCGTCCGCCACGCCTCAGCCTCAAGCCGTTGTAACTCCTTAATTGCTTGCCTATGCGAATCCTTTTCCTTGACGATCGCCGCATAGTAGCTGATATTGGCCGCCGTCGGAACCGAGTTGGCTAGTTCGCTCAAAAAACTAACGCCGCCAACCACCTCCAGCTGTTGGCGCTCTTGCAGCCGCTCCGTCAGCGTGACCAGGTCTATCGGCTCGCCCGCATCGTAGAGTTCAATCATGGCCGTGAATATTTGCCGGTGCTTGGCGACGTAAAACTCATCGCCTCGGAGCAAATCCGACGCTGTGTCCATAGCGACCGGATCGAGCAGCACCGCCCCCAAAACAGCCCATTCCGCCTCGATGTTGTGTGGCGGCACCCGCTCCTCCGGCGGCGTCGGCAGCGGTGGCATGTCATTTACCATCGCCCAGCAACCTCGCTTTCATCTCCAAAAACCCCTGTGTAGGCGGAACCGGCGTCACTGAGTACATTTCTTCCAGCATGATTCGCGTTTCTTCGGCGTTGGGGATGTATGGGCCTTCCGCTGCCTGTACTGGGCGTTCGGCCAAAACGCCGGGATGCGGCGGGAACCGGTTCTCTGGGTTGCGAATGTGCTGGTACAGGTTCGCCTCGGCCAGATCAAACGGAACATCTTCCAGCGTCTGACGCCAGAACTCGACTTTAAAGTCGTCATAAACGAAATTGCTATAAGCGTTCTGGATCAGCATAAAAATTTTCCTGATCTCGCTCTCTTTCACGCGCTTCAGCCTCCCTGATCTTCTGAGCTGCAAGTTCGTTCTGAAGTTGCTGCCGATTCGGCTTTCCGTCTGGATTCCCGATTCCAGCGGGAACGATAGCTTTGTTCTCACGTTGTGTACCGCCACGACTTTTGTACCCTTGCAAGATGCCGTTAATATAGGCGAGCGACCGTTTGTTTTGCCTTACCGCCTCTCGCATCGCATCAAGCAGCCATTCACCGCCAAAAGTGTCGAATTGATCGATAAGGTCCTCGACCTCCAAATCGGTTATTTTACCGTCCTTCGCAAAATGCTGTTCATAGATTTGATACATCCGCGAAAACGAAAAATCCGTTTTGGTTGTTGACGATGGCTCTGTATCTTGTTTAGTAATAAGTTCCTCAGTATCTTCTTTAATATCTTTAATACTGTCTTTAATAATGTCTTTAGGCGCCCCGGAGGCCGCGCCAGACAAGGGCTCGTCGGTGGTCCCTGTTACTGTTTTGGTAACATCACTGTTACTGTTTTGGTAACATCCCTGTTCCTGTTTTGGTAACTCTCCCTGAAAATCGCCCTGATCGTCAGTTACCATTTCAGTAACTTTTGTTACCGTTTCAGTAACATTTGTTACTATTTCAGTAACTTCTTCGTCATCGGGATTTGTTACCGTTTCAGTAACTTTTGTTACCGTTTCAGTAACATTTGTTACTATTTCAGTAACTTCTTCGTCATCGGGATTTGTTACCGTTTCAGTAACTTTTGTTACCGTTTCAGTAACATTTTGAAGGTTCCGACCAAGCACTTTTTGGTATTTTTCTTGGTTGAATCCCTTTGAAATACCGATCCGCCATGTGTCATAATTTTTGTTTAAAGCGAATATTTCGCCGTCGATTTGCAGCACATTGACCATCTGCAGGTAATCCAACTCTTTTTTGATATGCCCCCGAAGAACGCCCACCAACTCAAAGTCGGAAGATCGAAGGACGGCGGATTTCTTCCTGCACCCGTAACTCAAGCGAATGATAAGATCAATTATGCTACGCTGACGCTTGGAGAAATCAGTTTTCATGATGGCTTCGTACAATTCATTTGATAGTTTGGTAAACTGATCCGGTTGCGGATTCGCCATCCTCGCGACCTCCTCCTATTCCACCGGAATCACTTTAATCGTCCCCGTTTGCCGGTGGATCAAGTGTAAGGACGCCGGCAAGCGCTTCGTAATGAGCCAACTTTCAGGGCTCAAACCGAATCCAGCGAGCACCTTCATTTCACGCCGCGTCGGGCGCTTACCTTGCTTCATACCGACAGCTCCCTCTACATTTCATCTTCATCTCCGACAAACATTTCGTCGAAGCACTTCCCGCAGACACCTGAAATGATGAGTTCTCTTTCGTTAGCATTTAAGTAAGGGAAAGCATGCTGCGCATGGGTTCCGGTACGATATTTGTCTAAATCACAGGGTTTCACCTTTACTTCATGTTGACCCGAACAAACCCGGCAAGTAATATTCAAAACTTCTCGCATTTATATAGCACGCTCCCTCTTTGTCTTCTCCTGCCAATCTTTCGGCCAGCCGCAATGCTTCGCAGCGATAGCCTGCAGTCGCTTCCCCTGCGTGTATCCAACGAACATATCGGTCGCCCGCTCATAATACATCCCATTCAGTGGCGCCGGCCGGGCCGGAGGAAGTTCGCGTTTCGGAGCCTCGGGCTCGATGATGGAGAAAAGATCAAGCTGTTCTATCTTCACGACGACTCCCTCCTTGTGTCCTCGCACAGCACGAATGGTCGCTCTGTCCGGACCGGCTTATAGTGCGGGTATGACTTTTCAAGGTAGTGCACGATGGCCGCCTTGCGCTCTTCTGGTGAAGGAAGGTCCCATATCGCTTGTGCGATCAGGACCTTTTGAGGGACGCTATCGATCATCGCTCAGCCACCCGGACGACCGCCCCGGTGACTTCCTGTACTTCTCGGCGGAAGCGATCCGCATCGCTATTCCCGTCGCTCAAATGGAGCAGCCAGACCTCACGGAGCGAACGCATGTCGTTGGCTCGCAAAAAGTCTTTGACGTGCTCCAGGCTGAAATGGGAGGTCAGCAGGCGTCGCTTCTGCGACGGGTGAAGCTCGCCCGCCTCCACCCGCCTGTTTACGATATCTAGCGCGTAATTACATTCGACCATCAGGTGTGTGATACCGCCGAACCGGTATTTGCAATAATATGTATCAGTCAAAAATACCAGTTTGTCGCCCGTCGGATTCGTAAGGAGGAACCCCAGCGGCTCCTCCACATCGTGCTCGACATCGAAAGGCAAGATCGTCCAGGTGCCAACCGTGAATTGCTTGTTCGCCTCTACGGTCCGCAACCGGTGGCCGGATAACCCAATGGCGGCTGCCGTGCCGGCGCTCGTGTATACAGGAATCGCCGCTCGCATAATATCCTTAGCTGACTTACTATGATCGCCGTGGTCAGTGCTCATGAGAGATAAGGCACGCCTTAACCTCATGGAGCTTGAAACCACACCCTTTACGTATCCTGTCAATGGGCAGCCCACACTCAATAAGGATTTTGGTGTGTCCATCACTGATCAGATAACAGTTCCCTGCACTGCTTGAAGCGAGCGGTTCAATTTGCAACAGGATCACCTCCGTCCTCGTCTCGAAACTTCCAGATGAATCCGCCTGCTTGTTTCCTTGTTTTTCCGGGCTTATATTCATCTCCGTGTGCCACTTGTAGAATGTTGCGGCTGCAAACCTTAGTCGCTCTCCATGCTTCCTTGGCATTTCGGTATTCGGAAATAAACTGTCCATCAAGCGAAAATTGCTGAACGGGATTAGGACGAATTGATTGATTGTACTTCCTCATTGGCTCAACCATTTGAGGATTAAGCGCAACAGCGTGTTGGACATTCTCTGATGCGCTGACCCACTCAAGATTTTCGACATGGTTGTTTTGCTTATTCCCGTCTAAGTGATTAACTTCAGGCTTACCGGCTGGATTTGGTATAAACGCTTCAGCGACGAGCCGGTGAACCCGTCTGGTTAATCGTTGATTTTTTTGATCGATCAGGATAATGGTTAAATACCACCCTGTCTTGTTTCTGATCGACAGTATTTTTCCTGTCTTCGACTGCTTAAAGCTTCGAATTTTTCCTGTGTTGGACACCTGATAAAGACCTTCCATCCCCAAAATATCTCGCCATATCTCCAAGTTCCCACCTACGTTGCTGCTGGCGATGGGATAGATATCGATCATTAGAAATCGAGCTCCATCTCGTCTGCGTTCGGGCTTGCTCCTGCCTTCTCAGGTGTCTTCTTATCTTCCGGTTGGGGTTTAGGTGTCTCTTCGTCAGCAGTTGATTGCTGCGGCTCCGCTGTTGGAGTCACGTCGATCACCTCGCGGTTCGCGTTCTCAGCGATCTCCTGATCTGCATCAGCTTCTGCAAATTCGGACTCGGCTTGCCGCAGCCGCATATAATCGTCGTCGATTTTCTGGCTGTCGATCGTGACGTCGCCATGAGCTGCCCGGTATATGGTCTTCCAAACCATTTTTTCGTACCAGCCTTCAACCGTTTCGGTTCCTTTCTTGACGTTCTTTTTCTTCTGATCGTCCCATTCCCAAACGTCCTTTTCCCCACCCCAAAATTCGGGGCTTGCTCGATCAGGCCGACGTTTTAGGATATCTTTCAAATTCATGACAACGAGTTTGTTTTTCTCCGGCCGTTGAAAATACTCATGGTAGTAAAAGCCGCCGACGATATCGCCCCGATCAAACTCATTAATGACTTCAAATTCATAAGTCTCGACTTTGTTGTTACGGTCCTTCTTGAACGATTTGAAACGGTCAGTAGCATAAACGACCTCGACAATAACACGGTCTGGCACATCAAGTCCGTACTTTACTGCCTTCAGTTCCATACCGCGGTAGCCTTCGACAAATCCTATGTCATACTTACCGAGAGTCTTATTGAAGAAAGGAACCATGTTTATGTGATTTTTTTGCGCCGGATCAAAACCTATCCGAGCGTGAGCAACCACATCACGGGACAGCTTTTCCATGTTAACGTTCTGCCAAATAATTGGTGGACTTTGACTATTTCTGCTGCTTTTCTGGCGCTTTTCTTCGGCCAATTTCAGGGATGCATCAAGCGAGATGAAGTAATTTTGTGCGAGTCTCTTCTGGAAATTGGTCAGCGCCACTTCCCCGACCCCTGATGAAAAATTGGAAACTACCATATTCATGAATCGTTCGGATTGCGTTAATTCCTTCTTTGCAACGGCTTGAGTCATTCTTCTTCCTCCTCGGCTTTGTCTTCATATACAAACCGCACCTTCTTGCCGCGGTGTTCTTTCAAAAATGACTTCAATAGGCTGGCGAAATCGGAAGGACCCAGCAGGTCGCGCTCAAGAATGGCGTCTTCTGGACATTCACACAGTGGGCCTGCTGTCATCCATTCTTTTCCGTCGATGTACAGTGTTTCTGTTCGGGCGTCCACATAGCGGGCTTTTCCGGTAACAACCTTGATTTCTACAATGCCGCTCTCCCCGCTCATCCGATCACCTCATTGTCCACGACGAGCAAGCCGTCATCTGCCTTGCATACCGTCTCCACTCGCAGCCGCTTGTCCGGCTCGGAAACGATCAGTCGAATCACCTGGGCGTCGGTCTCAGGTCGGACCGTGACAGCCTCGGCGTTGTCATGCCAGATGGGGGCCGACACCCTGTAGTGCTGGGATAACGTATTGATGATGTCGATCCCCACGAGATACTGCGCGGCATTATTGA
>NZ_JARBDB010000022.1:0-255 GCF_036577605.1 Paenibacillus sp. GYB004 | reverse complement strand
GCGTGGAGACCGATAGCGTTTAGCTGACGGGTCTGAGCCCTTATCGGAGACGAACTCGGTCCTCCGTGCTTTCTTTTTGAATCCTGCGAATGAGTCAATATACGTGATTGTTTAGTTAGTCTTAGGCTGCTTTCAAGCATGTAGGGATAGCTTTTTCAGGAGAAAAAGTCTCTCCGCGTTGAACAAGGCCAGTTATGATTCGTGCCAGTTTCCCAAGTATTTTAAATACCGACTGTTGCTTCTTCATTTGCTTGG
>NZ_JARBDB010000021.1:0-33104 GCF_036577605.1 Paenibacillus sp. GYB004 | reverse complement strand
TCCCGTAATAATCCCGGATCCCTCCCGTTTATTTACGCCGTGCCCGGTAGTAGTAGATAGCCGCGATCAGCAGCGCCACCGGCCCAGCAAATTTGATAATTGTCTCCAGCATAGGATCAGCCTCCTTGGAGGGGAGCCGTTAAGCTCCCGTGTTATTTAGCAACTGCACTTGCTTGTTCAAATGTTCGATGACCATTATAGATATATCCGTTCCGTATAACCACCCAACGTACCCAATCAGCTAACACTGCCTCTCTTTGCCATCTTGGAATCACGTTTATCGAAACCACTTTAACCACTCCATCCACGCTCCCGCTGTATATTTGCCTTGCATGATGTTAAGATTGGGAGGAGGGGAGGCGCTAACTCCCCTCCAGTTGAATTACCGTTTACTGCGGCGGCGGTGCTTTTCGGCTTGTACCTTGATGTACAGGTCGTAAGCTAGCCGCTCTTTTTCTGTCAGCCCGAACCGCTCATCGATCAGGGCTATTTCGGCGTTGTGCTCGGCTTTCGTGATCCTGCCGAGTGCTAACCGGTTTCGCTGGTAGCGGGACCAGATGCTCTCTCTTTTCCAGCTTTTCGAAGATTTTTTGTGTCTCACGCTCCATGTCGCTCACCTCCTCTCTACACTTTTAATTATAAACGAATTTCGTCCAACTGTCAACAAATTTCGATGAAGTTATTTACGAAATTAGTTGAATATTTTACGCAATCCGTTGTATACTGAGTGCAGGAGGTGGTTTACATGCTGCGACTGAAACTCGACAAAATATTGTACGATAGGCGGATAACGGTCAATCAATTAAGCAAAATGACCGGCATTCGATGGAATACGATCAATGACCTTGCGGAAAATACGGCGCGTCATTGGTCGCCTGATAATTTGGAAAAGATCATGGTCTCATTGGAGATCAATCGGATCGAGGACCTGATCGAATATGTAGAGGGGGATGAGGGCGATGCGACGGAGAACCAGTAAATTACGCAGATCGGGCGTGTGCGATTACGTTCGAACGGGTAATGTTCTTTACCCTGTGTGCTTAATGGAGCACGAGGAGTATATGCGATTTATCGACGCGTATGCGGACGACATTATTAAATTAATTACCTTGCGGTAGGGAGCAGGAGGGATGACCTCGCTGCTCCTTTTTTTGACATTGCATGTTCGCATTCGTTCGCATAAAATAGGAACAAACGTTCTTGTATGGAGGCGTTCCGAATGCAGACGAAATTACATCGGTATTTGGGTCAAACCGTCGTCATCATTTATCAGGGAGAGGGAAACAAGTTTTCCAAACGACGGGTACAGATTCGAGCGGTTGGTGAACGGCATGTTAAAGCTTACTGCCTTGAAAGCAATGCTCCTCGCACGTTTATGCTATCGGGCATTCTGGCCGTAGAGCCTGATCGGAGGGCAGGCTGATGCTTGAGGATACGCCACGTAAAATACTACGCGTCCTGTATCACCTATATCAACAAAACTGGGTTCGTCCAGACATTGCTCGGGTGAGCCAGTTTTCCCAACGATCCGAAAAGCGAGTCCGTGAGGCGATCAAAGCGCTGCGAGTTGCCGGATTTGTCGAGATTGCAGAAGGTAAATTGCGTATTTTAAAGCCTGATGTGCTCGAACCCGAACCGGAGAAAACTGTCGAGCCTCCGCCTCCTAAGTCTCCTTACGGTTTGGGGGCGTGGTTCGACTGAAAAAACTCGAGGGTAATGGATTATGGGAGTCGTCCAGGATGATGTTGCCGGAACACCGGCTGCGGATCGTTCAATTTAAAGACGAAAGTGAGATGGATATACTCATGGCAAAGCATAAGCAGAAGCGACCGACGAGAGATGAATTTGAGTTGGAGGAGTTGGGCAACCAGCTAACCGAAGCGAAGGATGAAGAGATAGAGGTATCTTTGACTGTGTGGGGTGAATCCGATCCGGTGGTCGGGCGCATAACAGTATTGGATGCGAGGACTAGATTGGTGCATGTAGAGCGTCACGGGTCGATTACCAAAGTTCCATTTTTAGATGTAATGAAAGTTAGTTCCGAGGGTTGACCCGAACACGAATAAATAGAATACCGCTCGCATACGCTTTACAAAGCAGGACGTAAACCGCGTCCAGCGGCCCCCAAGCGATGGGAAAAATGGGTACAAATAAAGAGATGTATGACGTGTTGTCATACATCCCAAAAATCCGAAGCACTGACGGAAGGATCGACTTCCCGAAGTGCTTTTATTATTTTCTGGATCGTTTTGAGATTTGGCGTATACTCCGAATTGTTGCATACCGCGGAGATTGTATTTTTACTGTAAGCTGTCTTTTCCTCTAACCACGTTTGCTTAATCCCTCGTGAATCCATCCATTCACCTAATTTTGTTCTGGGTTTACCAAGCCCGCTCATCCACACCATCTCCTTCTTTGCATCTAGCATGGACGAGAAGTGCAATAAATATACCCAAAAGGCTAAGCCGACTTGGAATAATGTCCAAGCCGACCGAGATATGCTTTTATAAAAAGCGCGTCATACAGGAGGTGCGACACAATGTCAGACAAGAAAAATGGCCGCGATCGGATCATTTTCAGGCTTCGAAAAATATTGGATGCAGACTTACGTCAGGCAATTGTGGGGTTAAGTGATGGTGAATTATCGGATAAAGCGAGGGACGGACTTCGCTGGGCCCTTGGAATCCGTACCACGAAACGCATCGAGGTGAAGGAAAGTCCACTGACTCCGCAGGATCTTCCGCTGTCTTCATCAGGGGTAGTGGTACGTTCAAAACCAACTGTATTTATGCCCAACCAAAAAAGGTAAAAACGAGGGGAAGTGACATCATGGAGCAGACAAAATGTTATGTCCTCGACCTCCGGCAGCTCCGGAAGGAAACAAAACGCAGAGTAATGTCGAAGGATACGGCGCTTAAGGTGTCCGGTATTACCATTGCATTACTCGCTATCCCGGCTACGGCTATGGCAGCAGGTACGGGGATTGACGCGGGGGCCGAAAAGATATACGGCAAGGTGATCAACGTCGGAAAATGGGTGATCGTCGTGAAAGGGGCGATTGATACGATCAAGAGCGTGGCAGAAGGGGATATGGGATCAGCAAAAAGGAATTTTCTTGGCTATGTGGTCACCTATATGATTCTCGGGGCGCTCCCCATTGCACTCAATGAGGTTGATAAGCTGTTTGAGTCTTTGAGGTCGCCGTCATGACGCCGCGTATTACGGCCAGATTCGGCGAAGTCGATTTGGTCCATTTGACGCCGCATACGGGGGTTGATGTTGCCCTGCCGATCGGTTCCAAGTTGTACGCGCCAACGGAGGGAATAGTGTCCCGGATCGCCGATTACGGCGGCGACGGACTTGGCAAAGCGGTGTTTGTCAAAACCAAAACAGGTTATCAGTATATCCTTGGCCATCTGTCGGAAACCAAGGTCCGCATCGGCGATCGGGTGTTCTCTGGCGATCTGATCGCGTTGAGCGGTAATACCGGCAATAGTACCGGACCTCACGTGCATATCGGACTCGTAAACGGCGCTGGAGCGTTTGTTGATCCGCAATTAGGGATACTCGGGAAAGTAGTGGAAAAGGCGATCGGAGAGGCGCAGCAGAGTGTAGGCGACCACGCGCGGAGCTTCACCTATAAGGTACTGCTGGGGTTTTTGGAGGGCGTTCGCGACTTGGTCGTTGATCTATCGTATTCTATTGCTTTGATCGGCGGCGGATTGGCAATTATTCTGCACGTGGCCGGATGGGAAAAGGGCACCCGGTGGGCAGGCATTCTGACGGTGTCGTATGTTTTGATAAAATATCTGCTGGGGTGAGAGAATTTGAAGATCAGTGAAGCTATCCGCATCGTTCGCCCGGAGTATGTCTTCCTGCGGCTCAAGCCGAACAACTCGATCCGCAATAACAATACACACAAAATCGCTCGAGCAATCGCCAGCCTGTACAGAAACGTCACCCAGAATATCAGGCGGGAGGAAGCGAGGACCGGGCTGACCTATACGATAAATTCCAAGGCGGCCTATTTCGTTTATATCGAAAAACAGAAGGTCGAGTTTTACTTCGTCATCCCGAAGCAGCATACAAGCGTGATCCGAGAAAAGATCAGCGACTGCTGGCAGAGCATTACGATTGAGGAGGTCACCGAGCTGCCGCAGTTTAATGTCGCCACGACAAAATATCAGCTCATATATGCTAAGGAGGACGGATTGAGTTTAAGAACGGACCGCCGTGACAACGATCTCCTGCAATCAACACTAAATATTATAGATGTACTCGAGGAGGGAGACCGCGTCGGAGTGTTTTACAACTTTATCCCAACCTCTCAATTTAGCTGGCGGAATGCCTACAGCGACACGATCGAAAAGGTCAAGAACAACGTGCCGGTGGACCGTAACAAGCTGGACACCTGGTATTTGTTTAAAATCACGATATCGATGTTATCTAGTATTGTTGGCACGGTCACAGCGGCTGTTGTCGGCCCCAAAAAGGGCGAAAGCTCCAATACGGTCGGATTGTTTGAGCAAGCGCTCGAGCGGCTTAACGGTGGCCGGAAGATCAGCGAGAGTACGAACCGTAAAGCAAATGCGACGGTCCTTAATACTCAAGTCCTCGTATTAAGCCAAAGCAGCGATTCCGTCCGGCAGCGAAACAACGCTCGGAGCCTTGCGCAGAGCTTTGACACGATCACCGACGATAACCGACTGGTGTACCGTCCATACCGGGGCCAGCTGCGCTATACGGACTACAGTATTCGAGGAGCGGCAATTAATAAAATGGGTGACGAGGAATGTCAAAACCTAATAGCATTGGCCGGGCGCGATGTGCTCGAACGTTACAACTTCATAGAAAAAGTTGAGACGCAGGAGACGGAGGTACCGGAGGACTTGCGGGCCGGCACGCTTCGGATCGGCGTCAACCGGTACCGCGGGCATGAGCAGGCCGCTTACCTATCAGATGATCGTGAGTACAAGAACCTGACCCTTGTACTGATCGGCCCAACACGTGCCGGCAAATCGACTCTAATCGGCAATTTAAGCCGGGATGCTATCGGGGCCGGGGAATGTGTGATCATCTTTGATTTTATTGGCAGTTGCCAATTAAGCAGTGAAGTGTCTGCACTGTTCCCACCAGAAAAGACCCTGACGATTGACTGCGGTGATCCGAAGATGATGCAGGGACTTGGATACAACGAGGTAGGCGTATCCGCTGACCCGTTCCAACAATATGACAATGCCAAAAAACAAACTACGCAGCTCCTGACCTTGATCAATTCGGTCAATTCCGACGACACCCGCCTGAGTGCCAAGATGGAAAGATATCTAACCAGCGCAAGCCTCGCGGTATTTATCCAAGGTGGCAGCATCCGGGATGTTTTCACGGTGCTGACGGATTATAAGGCGCGACGCCGATTTGTTGACGCGGTGCCGGAATCTCAAAAAGAAAACCTTTCAGAATATATCGCGAGCCTGGACGAACTCGACGAGTATCGAGAAGTTAAGATCAAGGAAGGGAAAACGACGCGGACAGAACCAGAGGTTTGCGGGACGAAGGATCACTTAATAACTGGGGTGATCGATCGGTTGAATAAGCTGAAGGCCAACACATATATGGAAATGATGCTCAAACGATCTACGTCCGGCAATATCGACATGGCGCAGGAGCTGCAGAAGAACCAGTTACTCTGCTTCAAAATGCCGGAGACGATGTTCGGCACGGATGGTGAACGGGATGTTTATACAACATATTGGATGACGAAGCTTTGGCTTGCGCTCCAGATCCGCGAGAGCCGTGTAGGGGACCGAAATAAGCTAAGGAAGGTTAACCTGGTGATCGATGAGCTTTACCAAGTCGAGAACACCCAAAAATTCCTCTCGGATAAGTTGAGCAGGCTCGCAAAGTTTGGCCTCAAACCGATTATCAGCTGCCACTATATCAATCAGATCCAGTACATTCGGACGGAGCTTCGGAGTGCTAACGCTTCATATATGCTTATTTCCGGGTGCGATAAAAAGAATTATGATGAACTTAAAGATGAGCTGCAGCCGTTCGAGTTGGAGGATTTGTTACGGTTGCCGCGCTATCACTCGCTGAACTTGATCAAAAGCAAAACGGGCTATTCAAGGTTTATTACCAAGCTTCCGGGGCCAATTTAAAAGCGAATAAGCCCCCTTTTGGGGGGGCTTATTGTAATGTGCGGATTTTAGTATATATAAAGGAAAGATTTTTTTGCCCCTCTGTGCAATAATGGGGCGAAAATGGGGCAATGATTATTTAATGATGTGACAGTTAGGGACATGAATTGATAGCGGGGGTCATCAAAAACCGTTATTTTATGCGGTTTCTGATGACTGTGATAGCTACAGGCAGTGTTTATTACCAGCCTTCCAAGCTGGTAGCGTGGGTTCGATTCCCATCACCCGCTTTCATATTTCGCCGACAAAGCTCTGAGAAATCAGAGCTTTTTTTGTTGTTTGAGACGTTAGGATTTAGTTTTCATTGTACATAAGTCGTCCATCGAAGTTAGAAGAAGCGTATATTTACTCAGCAGGGGAATGTTGCTTCATTATCCTGAATTGGACTTGCATGAGACAAGCGCGTTCGAACGTTGGTATCCCCAAAAACTACCCTAACACTTGGATATAGATTTCTAACGTGGGTAAAGTATGCCTGAAGTGCAAGAAATGGATACCGGGAACAAGCATCTTGTCGGATTTTGCACTTGAATTATCGCCCGTTAACCAATAAGATAGAAAGGACATAGTTGTATGAGTGGCGGTACGTAAAAGGCATTCGGCAGTTGGGTGTGAAATCGTGACCGGTGAGGTCTTTTTTTGCGTGTGCCCGGGTGCTCCGATGTTTCTACATCGGGAAATCGGGTTATTACTGCGTGATAGCAGTTATGCCGTGATAATTGCCGAATGACCTAGGGGATGGAGGGAAACATGATGACGGAAGTAACGATCGAACCGAATCAAGGCAATTCGAGCCATCATCTGCTGCGCAGGGACGTGCGCTTTCTAACGACCATACTGGGGGAAGTGTTGATCCATCAGGGCGGCCAGGAGCTGCTTAGTCTGGTCGAACAAATCCGCGAGATGAGCAAAACGCTCAGAGCTTCCTACGAGCAAGCTTTGTTTCAAGATTTCAAAACCGTAGTCCGTTCGCTTAGTCCGGAAGACCGGCATAACGTCATTCGCGCTTTTGCGATTTATTTCCAATTGGTGAATATTGCCGAGCAGAACCACCGCATTCGCCGCAAGCGCGATTACGAGCGTTCCGCGGGCGAAAAGATTCAGCGTGAATCGATCGAAGGAATCATCGCCGAGCTTCATAAGGATAACGTGCCTCCTTCGGAACTGCAAGATATTTTGCAAACGATCTCGCTAGAGCTTGTAATGACGGCTCACCCGACGGAAGCGACGCGGCGTGTCGTTCTGGAGATTCACCAGCGGATTGCAAGCGATGTGATGAAGCTGGACAACCCGTCTCTGACGAATAGGGAAAGAGAACAGCTTCGTGAGAAGCTCGTCAGCGAAGTGCTCACCCTGTGGCAAACCGATGAACTTCGGGACCGCAAGCCAACCGTACTCGATGAGGTCCGCAACGGACTGTACTATTTCGATGAGACGCTGTTCGATGTTCTCCCGGAAGTGTATCAGGAGCTCGAACGCTGCTTGAATAAATATTACCCGGATGTCGACTGGCACGTTCCTGCGTTTTTGCGGTTCGGCTCCTGGATCGGCGGCGACCGTGACGGAAACCCATCTGTGACCGCGCAGGTCACTTGGGAGACGTTGACGATGCACCGGCAGCTGGTGCTTCAGAAATACGAGCAGCAGCTCGTTGAATTGATGAACCATTTAAGCTTCAGCACCAATATCGTTAAGGTGACCCCGGAACTGCTCGAATCGATCGAGACCGACAAGGAGCACGTTCGATTGAAGACCGAGGACGTATGGCGTAACGATAACGAGCCGTATCGGATCAAGCTGAAGTACATGGTCGAGAAGATTATCAACGCACAGTCTCACGGTACTAAGAACAGTCAAGCCAAATACACGACTCCCGAGCAGTTTCTCGAAGACTTGTGGCTGATCGATCGCAGTCTGCGAAGCCATTACGCGGGGTATACGGCCGATATTTACATTCGGAAGCTTATCCGTCAGGTCGAGTTGTTCGGCTTCCACCTGGCCGGTCTGGACGTCCGTCAGCACAGCAAGGAACATGAAGCTGCGATGGGCGAGATTTTAGCTAAAATGAATATCGTCGACAACTACGCGGCGCTCTCCGAACAGGAGAAAATCAAGCTGCTTAGCGATCTTTTGCTGGACCCGCGTCCACTGATGTCTCCATACCTGGAATATTCGGAATCGACGCTCGAAGTGATTAACGTGTACAAAACGATCAAGGCTGCACAAGCCGAGTTTGGACGCAAATGTATTACGACGTATTTGATTAGTATGACTCAGGGCGCAAGCGATCTGCTCGAGGTTATGGTACTGGGCAAAGAAGTCGGTTTGTATCGCCGGGAGTCAGACGGTACGGTCCATTGTACACTGCAGCCTGCTCCGCTGTTCGAGACGATCGACGACCTGCATGCAGCGCCAGGCATTATGGAGACGGTCTTTAACATTCCGGCGTACCGGAATAGCATCCCTGATTTTAACCATATCCAGGAGATAATGCTGGGCTACTCCGACAGTAACAAGGACGGCGGCGTCATTACGGCCAACTGGGAGCTGCGTGTCGCGCTTAAGGAGATCACCAAGGTCGCCAAGCGCCATCAGGTGAAACTTAAGTTTTTCCACGGACGCGGCGGAGCGCTCGGACGCGGCGGTATGCCGCTGAACCGGAGCATCCTGGCCCAGCCACCAGAAACGATCGGCGGCGGTATCAAGATCACCGAGCAGGGAGAAGTGCTCTCTTCGCGATATGCGCTCAAAGGCATCGCTTACCGGAGTCTGGAGCAGGCTACGTCGGCTCTAATCGCTAGCGCCAATCTGTCGAAGCACCAGCAGGTGGACAGCAACGAGCACGACTACGAAGAAATTATGAAGTCGATCTCCGAGCAGGCGCAAACGAAATACCAGGATCTGATTTTCCGTGATCCGGATTTCTATACATTCTTCAAAGAATCTACGCCTCTACCGGAGATCGGTGAGCTGAACATCGGTTCCCGCCCTGCCAAGCGGAAAGGCAGCGACCGGTTCGAGGATTTGCGCGCCATCCCATGGGTGTTCGGCTGGACCCAGAGCCGGTACCTGCTTCCGGCCTGGTATGCGGCGGGTTCGGGCTTGCAAACCTTTTATCAGGGCAAGCCGGACAATCTGGAGACGCTCAAGCAGATGTATGTGAGCTGGTCGTTCTTCAGCTCCATGATCGATAATTTGCAGATGGCGCTTGGCAAGGCGGACTTGCTGATCGCCAAGGAATATTCGCAAATGTCCGGCAACCAGGACGCTGCGAAACGGATCTTCGATCAAATTAACGACGAATATGAGTTGACGTCCCAGCTAATTCTGCAAATTACAGGCCAGAACGAAATATTGGACAACCAGCAGGTTATTCAGGAGTCGATCAAGCTCCGCAATCCGTACGTAGATCCGTTAAGCTACTTGCAGGTGCAGCTGCTGACCGAGCTTCGCTCGCAGCCTGACAATTCGAGCGAGACTACGGAATTGCTGCGCGAAGTGCTGCTGACGATTAACGGAATTGCAGCCGGCTTGAGAAATACAGGCTGATCGAGACTTTTTTACCATCGGATGACGAGTCGCAAAGTCGGGAACGTTTCTGAACAGAGACGGTTCTCGACTTTTTTCATGAAAAAATGTAAAGTGATAAGAGAGCGGTATGTCCGCATACGGGAGAGAGTGACTCGGCTGATCAGATGCAGCATCCTGCATCCTGCTGGAGCGCATCATGCTCGTACTGCTCGACGCCCCCTGTTTAGAATAGGCTGTCCTTGTGTTTCATAGATGGCGTGCCACGGAGGGTTGACGAACGTCCGGCTCAGCGCTGGTCGTATATCGATGAGTACGGCAATTTTGCGGTGGATAGTATTGTTTATTCCGAAAGCGTGAGCGAATCGGTTCCGGGAGCCTTGGACCCGGCTGGCGTCGGTCGGGCTATTCGGTCTGACGGTTTACCCCGTTTTTCTATAACCGTGGTGGTCTCGATTGATCGTATCTTGGTCAATTGGGTTTTAAGTTTCAATTAACGTGAATAACGATTGTGATGGAGTGCGTATATACCCGGAGCTCCCGACTTTATATCGGTTATTGCGGCAGTGTTAGTTAAGGAGCGGTACTTGGTTCACGGTAGAGACCAGATGGTCTTCTGTGGGCGAACCGGTAATGCCCGTCCAGTGGACGGGAGTTGTTTTCATACTTCTCGGAATCGTCGTTTCCGGATCTTTGTTCTTCCCGGGGCTGAACAGCCAGGGTGAGCGAAGGAGCGGGGCGTGAGCCGGGATGGGGGGCATGTCGGTGAATTTTGTGGAAACGAGGCTGGCGAAGCTGGCTCGCAATGGCGACCGTCGGGCGTTTGCCGAACTGGTCGACCTGTATAAAGATAAAATCTATCACCTGGCCTATCGGATGCTGCATAATGTGCAAGAAGCGGAGGATGTGGTTCAGGAGACGTTTTTGCGTGTGTATACGAACTTGAACCGCTTCGACGATACTCAGAAGTTTTCGACGTGGATTTACCGGATCGGAACGAATCTGTGTATCGACCGTCTGCGGAAGCGCAAGGCGTCGTATTCGCTCGATGCCGAAGTCAGCGACAGCGAAGGAACCGATTGGTACTCGATGCTGGCGAGCGGCGAGCGGACGCCTGAAGGGGAACTGCTGCTGTCGGAGACGCAGGAGCAGGTGCGCAAGGCGATCGATGCGCTGCCGGAGAAGTACAAGTCGGCGGTGATCCTCCGGTATTTGCACGATATGTCGCTGCAAGAGATCGGCGAAGTGCTGAATATGCCGGTTACGACGGTGAAAACCCGCGTTCACCGGGGGCGCGAATATTTACGCGAACGGCTGGAGAAAGATTCGCTGCTGTAGACCCGATAAATAATTTGGGTTTCTGGAGAAATTGTTGAAACGATTATGAAGCAGTCACGTATTGTACGATACGATTCGTTATGCACTAAAATGTAAGGAAAGGAGTGGCACGAAACGATGAACTGCAAAGAAGCCATCCTTTTGATGCACGACCATCTGGACGGAAACCTGAACGGTCCTGAAGCGGCGGAGTTGAAGAAGCATCTGGGAACATGTTCGGGCTGCCGCGAGCGTTATGCGAAGCTCGACAAGGCGGGAGCGCTCGTCTCCTCCTTGAAGCCGGTACCTCCACCCAGTCATTTGACCACCGCATTCATCATGCAGGGCTTGCCCGCTCCGGCCAAACGCATCGTCTGGATGAAGTGGGTTCGTCGGCATCCGGCAGCCTCGGTTGCTGCGATCTTCTTCGTGGTCATGCTCGGCAGCTTCCTCTCGATGTGGAACCAGAATACAGATCTTGTCGTACACGGTGACATGGAACAGCTCGTCATCAGAGGACATACCGTCGTCGTTCCGGAAGGCAAGACGGTACAAGGCAATCTGATCATAGAGAACGGGCAGGTCGAAGTAAACGGCAAGATCAACGGCAACTTGACCGTCATTGACGGCAATTACGCCCTTGCCTCCACCGCTCAAATATCCGGCGACATTACGAGTGTCAACCAGGCGGCGGAATGGATCTGGTTTAAGGTGAATCAAATGATAGCGTTATTTACGAAATAACCCCGTATGCTGCAGCGAGCTCCAATTCGCCGCCGGCATGCGGTTTTTTTTATGAACAGGCCGGACAAGTTGAGCGTTTTAATTGTTACCGAGCTTATAGCGGTCATGCAAGATCCGGACAAGTCCGATCAGGGCTTGACGCCTCGCGCTGCACGATTCGCGCCGCCGGTCATTTATAGACATGCTGCAACATTCGAGTCTTCAAGTTTTTCGGAAAGAGAGGTTTTTTGCTGAAAATATGGTATGATTTAAAATGACGCGACAAATTGCAAAATCCCGCGGCATAGGTCCGCCAGCCGGACTGCGAACAGACATAGAGAGGCTCCTGTGGGCCCATGGGGGAACTGGGATGGAACTATTAACGGAAATCCGAATTAAAGATATAATCGATATCCTGATCGTTAGCTACGTCATCTATCAGCTAATCCTCCTTATGCGGGGGACCCGCGCGATCCAGCTGCTGCAGGGGATCGTCGTCGTTGTCCTCGCCTGGGCGCTCAGTATATGGTTTAACCTGAATACGCTCCAGTGGATGATGAACCAGATGTTCACCTTCGGGGTGTTGGCGGTTATTATCATCTTCCAGCCGGAACTGCGCCGGGCGCTGGAGCAGCTCGGTCGGGGGAAGCTGTTCAGCCGCTCTTCCACGGACGAGGAGCATGAAGTGACGCACCGGATCTCGCAGATCTTGAAGGCGGTCAATTATTTGTCCAAACGCAAAATCGGGGCGCTGATCGTATTCGAGAGGGAAACCGGGCTGAACGACTATGTGGAGTCGGGCATTCAGCTGGATTCGCAGATCACTTCCGAACTGCTTATCAATATATTTATTCCGAATACTCCGCTGCACGATGGAGCCGTCATTATCCGGAAAAGCCGCATTATGGCCGCAGGCTGTTACTTGCCTTTATCGGAAAATCCGTTCATTAGCAAGGAGCTTGGGACGCGTCACCGCGCGGCGATCGGGATGAGCGAAGTAAGCGATGCGATCTCGGTGGTCGTCTCGGAGGAGACAGGTCAAGTTTCGCTTGCCCTCAACGGCCAGATCGTGCGGGATATCAAGGAGGAATCGCTCGTCTCGAAGCTGTTCGAGGAATTGAAGCCGAAGGCCAAAGCCAAGGAGAAAACTCCTTTCTGGAAGCGGAAGAGAGGGGATACGCAGCATGATGGATAAATGGCTTCGCAATACGAATGTCGTAAAAGTGATCGCGCTCATGTTGGGCATCCTGCTGTGGGCCGTCGTACATCTGGATAGTAAGTCTACGACCGGCGGAGGCTTCTCCGCTGCCGAAGAGAAAGAAATTTACAACGTCAAAGTAACCCCGGTGTTCGACGGCAACAAGCTGCATATCGAATCGATGGACCCGACGGAGGTTATGATCCGGGTGCAGGGTAAGGAAGCGGCGCTTAAGAAAATAGCCGCCACGCCTTACCAGATCGTACTTGATCTGACTAATGCGAAGGTCGGGGAGAATACGGTATCGCTGGTGGCGAAAGATTTTCCGTCGGGCGTTAAAGTATCGATATTCCCGCCGTACGCGAGAGTCGTGCTGGAA
Organism: Paenibacillus sp. GYB004; assembly: GCF_036577605.1. Lineage (NCBI taxonomy): Bacteria > Bacillati > Bacillota > Bacilli > Caryophanales > Paenibacillaceae > Paenibacillus > Paenibacillus sp. GYB004. Next base: position 19,762 of record NZ_JARBDB010000021.1, on the reverse strand, counting down.
GAGAAGCAGATGAAGGAAGTGCCGGTTCAGGTCGATCTGATCGGCAACCCGGCTAACGGCTTCAAGGCCGGCCAACCTGTAGCGAAGCCGGGGCGCGTCATACTCACGGTGCCTAGCGGCCTGATGGACGAAGCGATCACGGTGAAAGCCGAGGTTAATGTCGACAACGCGCAATCCGCAGTTACGAAGCAGGTGAAGCTGGTGGCGCTCGATAAGAACGGCAAGGTGCTGAATGTCTCGATCGGTCCGCCTGTCGTCGATGTAGAGGTGCCGATTACCCAACCGTTTAAGAAGATGCCGATGCAGCTCAAAATCGTCGGCGAACCGGCGCCGGGGTACAGCGTCTCCGCCTTCCAGTCTTCGATCGACCAGATCACGGTCTACGGGCCGCAGGAGCTGCTCAATACGCTTGATTTCTATGAAGGACCGCCGATCGATTTGAACGGGCTGAAGGAAAACAAAGACTTCACGCTCGATATTCCGCTGAAGCCGAGAATCACGCTGCTCGATCCGACCAAAGTGGAAGTGAAAGTTCAAATTGTGCCGTCCGATAAAAAGACGCTGGAGCAGGTACCGATTACGATTATCGGGCAAAACAACAATTTCGACACGAAAATCAAAACGCCGCAAGGCGGTACGTTGAATATAACGGTGGAGGGCTCGCCGGCGACGCTTGCGAAGCTGAAGGCCCAGGACATCCAGGCGATCGTCGACGTAAGCAACCTGCCTCCGGGCGAGCATACGGTGAACGTAAACCTGAATCTGCCGCAATTCGTCAAAAAGGTGGAACAGGATACGAAAGCTGTAGTGGAGATTACCGCGAAGTAATCTCCGCTGCGCGATCGACCGTGATTTGACGAAGGAAAACGCCGAAGCCTAGGAACTGCAGATAAGCCGGTGCAACCAAAGGAGAGGAACTAGTCGAATGGGAAAATATTTTGGAACGGACGGGGTTCGGGGTATAGCGAACAAAGAGCTGACTCCGGAGCTTGCTTATAAAATCGGCCGCTGCGGCGGCTATGTCTTAACCCAGCATGCGGAGAAGCCGGTTGTGCTGATCGGGCGCGATACGCGCGTCTCCGGACCGATGCTTGAGGCTGCGCTTGTGGCCGGCCTGTTGTCGATCGGAGCGGATGTCGTGCGTCTGGGCGTCATCTCGACGCCGGGAGTGGCTTACTTGACGAGAACGTCCGGAGCGGACGCCGGTGTTATGATATCGGCTTCCCATAATCCGGTCGAAGATAACGGGATCAAGTTTTTCGGCAGCGACGGATTCAAGCTGTTCGATGAGACGGAGCTGGAGATTGAGCGGCTGCTGGATGCGGCGACGGATGAACTGCCGCGCCCGGTAGGCGGCGATCTGGGCACTGTCAGCGACGATCCGGAAGCGAAGTTCCGATATGCGGATTATTTGAAGACGACGATCTCCCGTTCCTTCCAAGGATTAAAAATTGTACTCGATTGCGCGCATGGGGCGGCCTACGAGCTCGCACCGGCGATATTCCGCGATCTGGGAGCGGGCGTCCATACGATCGGCGCGGAGCCGAACGGCCGTAACATTAACGATAACTGCGGATCTACGCATCCGGAAGATCTGAAGCGCGAAGTACTGCGTCTGGGAGCCGATCTGGGCCTCTCGTTCGACGGCGACGCGGACCGTCTGATCGCTATCGACGAGACGGGCGAAGAGATCGACGGGGACTATATGCTGAGTATTTGCGGAGAAGCGATGAAACGGGCGGGAACGCTTAAGAACGACACGATCGTGACGACGGTCATGGCCAACCTCGGCTTTTTCAAAGGCGTCGAGCAGCTTGGCATGAATGCGGTGCAGACGGCGGTCGGCGACCGGTACGTGATGGAGGAGATGCGCAAAGGCGGCTACAACCTCGGCGGCGAGCAGTCCGGCCATATGATCTTCCTCGATTATAATACGACCGGAGACGGCATTCTGAGCGCGCTGCAACTCGTACAGACGGTTGTAGAGTCCGGCAAACGGCTGAGCGAGCTCAAAAGCTTGATGAGTAAATATCCGCAAGTCCTCGTCAACGTGAGGGTCGCCGATAAGAGCAAGCTGAAAGGCAATGCCGCGATCGAGCAGACGATCCGCGATGTCGAGCAGCGTTTCGCAGGCAACGGGCGTGTCCTCGTACGGCCGTCGGGCACAGAGTCGCTCGTTCGGGTCATGGCCGAAGGACCGGACAAAACGACGGTAGAATCGTACGTAGCGGAAATTGTCGAAGTTGTTCAGAAAGAACTGGTTTAATGCCATTATTCGATACATTGTGTATCATAAAAATGAGTCCTCCGGACGAGCTTCCGGGGGATTTTTATTCATTTATCCCGGAAATTTGCGATTTTTGCAGGTTGCGCTAAACCGTCAAATTGAATATGATGTTACTATCACTTTGAAATGGAAAGGTGGGCGGAGGTTGTACGCAGTACAAGCGCCTGCGCTTGCCTGCGGTCGCCGGAACGGATGAGGGCGTACCGAGCAACAGGCGAGCGGACGAGGTAGAGGTGTTCGGAATAATCGGCGGGGACCTCTCGGCAGCAGCATCAGGCCGTAAGCGGAAATGGAAAAGGCTTGGGCGACCGGGCTTACAAAGCTTCCGCAAGATGCGAGATACGATTACAAACAACGGACCGGCCGGAGACGCCTCCACGAACGGAAATAGGGAGGGTCTGGTTTCCTGCGGTCCGCTACGGAATAGTATGACAACTCACAGCCTGAAGGCGCTCTTTGACAACAGAATACGTTTGCTAAAAAATGGACGTGCATACGTTTATTTGTCATGCTCGGATGCTGGATCTAAAGAGCGCACAGGTTGAATTCATCCATTCATCGGAGGTAGGATACCTATGTGCGGTATTGTTGGATATGTGGGCAAGCGGAATTCGCAGCGTATTTTGATCGACGGCTTAAGAAAGCTGGAGTACCGGGGATATGATTCGGCCGGGCTTGCCGTATTTACAGGAAGCGGACTGGTGGTCAAGAAGGCGCAGGGGCGTCTGGCCGTGCTGGAATCGAGACTCGAGCAGGAGCCGCTGAACGGGACGATCGGGATCGGTCATACCCGGTGGGCGACTCACGGCAAACCGTCGGACGTTAATTCCCATCCCCATACGGACAATTCCAACAAATTTTCTGTCGTTCATAACGGCATTATTGAAAATTATATGAGCTTGAAAGAAGAGCTGACCGCCAAGGGACATCAGTTCGTCTCGGAAACGGATACGGAGGTTATCTCGCACCTGATCGCCGATCTCTATGAGGGCGATATCGTGAAAGCCGTTCAGCAGGCGGTCAAAAAAATGACTGGTGCTTTTGCGCTCGGCGTATTGACCGAGTACGAACCGGAGAAGCTGGTTGCGGTTCGCCTGGCCAGCCCGCTCATTATCGGGGTAGGCGAAGGGGAAAATTTCATCGGATCGGACATCCCGGCTATTTTGGAATATACACGAAACGTCTATATTTTAAACGACGGGGAAATGGCTGTTTTGACACGGGACGGTGTCGATTTACGGACGATTGAGGGGAATTTTATTTCCCGGGAAACGTTTTATGTCGACTGGGATCTGATGACGGCGGAAAAAGCCGGATTCGATCATTTTATGCTGAAAGAAATCCACGAGCAGCCGAAGGCGTACCGGGATACGATGGGCAGCCGGATCGACGCCTCGGGCCGGCGTGTCGTTCTGAACGAAGTGAAGCTTACCGCACAGCGTATCTGGGACATTCATAACATTCATATCGTGGCGTGCGGAACCGCTTATCATGCCGGTCTTGTCGGGAAATCGGTCATCGAGCAGCTGGCGCGCATCCCGGTGGAGACCGACGTAGCTTCAGAGTACCGGTACCGCTCTCCGATTATCAATGCGAATACACTCGTTATCGTCGTCAGTCAATCGGGGGAGACGGCCGATACGCTTGCCGCTCTTCGCGAGGCGAAGCGGTGCGGTGCCCATGTCATCGCGATTACGAATGTGGTGGGCAGCTCGGTAGCGCGCGAGGCTGACGATGTGATCGTCACCTGGGCAGGACCGGAGATTGCAGTGGCTTCCACCAAAGCGTATACGTCCCAGCTGATCGCCTTTTACTTGCTGGGACTGCATCTGGCTCAGACGCTCGGTACCCGTGAAGCGGAATATATTGCGGAGACGCTGGACGCGCTGCAGAAGCTGCCGGAGCAGGTGGAGTCGATTTTGAGCCACGCGGAGGAAATTAAGCAGTATGCCGAACAAATCGCGGAGCATAACGATTTGTTCTTCATCGGGCGCGGGCTGGATTATGCGGTAGCTTTGGAAGGGTCGCTAAAGCTGAAGGAAATCTCCTATATCCACTCCGAGGCTTATGCGGCTGGAGAGCTGAAGCATGGGACGCTCGCCTTGATTGAGGAAGGGATACCAGTGATCGCTTTGGGTACGCAAGAGCAGCTGCTGGAGAAGACGATCAGCAACATCAAGGAAGTAAAAGCACGCGGCGCACAAGTGTTCGGTATCGCGATGGAAGGCAATGAAGAGCTGCACAAAGCGGTCGACCTCGTCTTTGAGATCCCCCGTACCGTGCCGTTGTTAACACCGGCCTTGTCGGTCATTCCGCTGCAATTGCTGGCATATTATGCTTCGCTTGCGCTCGGCAACGATGTTGATAAGCCCCGGAACCTGGCGAAGTCGGTTACGGTGGAGTGAGGTTGGGCGTGGCATGTCGAGCTGAATGCATAACTGAACAATATCCTTTGTAACTGAATAAAAAGATTGTAACTCTCATACAAAAGCCGAAACAGATTCAGGAGTAGCTCCTGGATTTGTTTCGGCTTTTTCAAGATGTTTTGATAGTTTGCCATTAATGATTGTGATGGGCGTGTGCATCGGGCGGACTCGCTTTAATGATGCATAAGAGGTTGTCCTCATGCTTGTGTTTTTCCGATTCCACTTGCAAGGTTACATGGCGGATATCTTTATGCTCCAGCATATGTTCCACTTTGTGCAGTAGGGCTTCCGTTTCGTATACCGTCTTGTTCCCATCCACTACAATATGGGCGGTCAGGGCATGCATGTTGCTCGTAATCGACCAAATATGCAGATCATGCACACCTTTGATTCCTTCGACCTTCAGGATCGCTTGCGCGATGTCTTCCACTTTCATATTGCGTGGAGTGCCTTCCATTAATACATGCAGGGAGGACTTGCTCACGAAATATCCGCTGCGAAGTACGAGCACAGCGACGATCACGCTGGCCAGCGGGTCAGCCCAGCCCCAGCCGAAGAACATCATGACCAGAGCGGCCGCAATAGCGCCTACGGAACCCAGCATGTCGCTGATGACGTGCAAGAAGGCGCCGCGCATATTTAAATTATGCTCCGTATCCCCGCCGCGCATCATAATCCAGGCAACCAGAATGTTAATCAGCAGCCCGATGGTGCTGATGATGAGCATGCCGACCGTAGCGACTTCCGGCGGGTTGGCAAAACGTTCAATCGCTTCATAAAAGATGTACAGGGAAATGCCGATCAAGGTCAATCCATTGAGCGTAGCCGCCAGTATTTCAAAGCGCCGGTACCCGTATGTTTTACCTGTACTCACCGCTTTTTCGCCAAATTTGAAGGCGAGCAAGGCAATGGCTAAGGCCAAGGAGTCGGACAGCATATGGCCTGCATCGGATAACAAAGCCAAGCTGTTCGTAATAAACCCGCCTGCAGTTTCGATGACCATATACACTGTGATGATCACGAATGAAATCAGCAAAATCTTCTTGTTGTTGTTGGTATGCCCATGGTCGTGTCCATGGGAGTGATGATGTTCCGACATAAAGATCCCCCCAACTACTAACATATGAACATGTATTCATATGTTTTATTGATCTTATTATAGATGTATCAAAAAATGAATGTCAAGTAAAAGGTTTTGACTTATAATAGGGTGAGGGGGTATAGTATAATATAGAATGAAGGAGGCGAGTCTCATGAGCATGAACTTGAAGATCGAAGATCAGGCTAGTCATCAAATCTGTTGTTCAACCGGCGAAATCCGAAAAAGTCATCATTCCGAAAAAGCCAAAAGCAGCTTAACACATCGACTGAATCGTATTGAAGGACAAATTAGAGGAATCAAAGGACTGATTGACAAGGATACGTATTGCGATGATGTCCTGAATCAGATTGCCGCCGCGCAATCCGCTTTAAAGGGAGTTGGGAAGCTGCTTCTTGAGAATCATCTGAAAACGTGTATTGTAGAGCGTGTCCAACAAAGTGACGAGACGGCCATAACGGAACTGCTGTGTACCATGAATAAGCTCATGAAATAAAGGGTAATGTAAAAGCGATAAAAAAATATTTGACTATTATAGGGTACGGGGGTATACTACTTACGAAAGCAAGTTGTAAGGGGAACATCATTATTAGTTTGTGAAGGGATGGAAGAAACATGAAAAGCGTGACATTGAATGTACAAGGCATGAGCTGCCAGCACTGCGTGAACTCGATTGAAGGTGCGCTGAAAGAAATCGGCGTAAGCGGAAAAGTAAACCTGAAGGGCGAGTCGGTCGAGGTGTCATTCGATGAGCAGAAGGTTTCCCTGGATCAGATCAAGGAAGCAATTGAAGATCAGGGATATGAGGTAGGATAAGCGATTCGACAAGGGAGTGAAGCATTATGGAAACTTCAGCAGCTAAGACGAAACAGTCGTCTTTTCAAATAACGGGCATGACTTGCGCCGCTTGCGCCAATCGGATTGAAAAAGGACTTACTAAATTGGATGGCGTGAGCACGGCGAATGTCAACTTCGCACTGGAAAAAGCGAATGTCACCTACGATCCGGCCAAGGTCGATGTGAAAAACCTGGAAGATACGATCAAGAAGCTTGGATATGGTACCGTGACGGAAGTGGCGCAATTTAATCTGGAAGGCATGACCTGCGCAGCCTGCGCCAACAAAATCGAAAAAGGGCTTAGCAAGCTGCCCGGCGTAACGAGCGCAACCGTAAACTTTGCGATGGAAACGGCCCGCGTCGAATATTCGGCGGGTGAAATCACGGTTGAGGACATGCAGGAGAAAGTCAAAAAGCTGGGCTACAAAGCCCTGGTCAAGCAGGAAAACCAGAACGCGGGCGATCATCGTGTTCGTGAGATTCGCGGACAGAAGCGGAAATTACTTATCTCGGCCATTCTTTCTTTTCCGCTGTTGTGGACGATGGTAGGTCACTTCTCCTTTACTTCGTGGATTTACATGCCGGATTTCCTGATGAATCCTTGGGTTCAACTCCTGCTGGCCACACCGGTACAGTTCTATATCGGGAAGCAGTTTTATGTAGGCGCATATAAGGCGCTGCGCAATCGCAGCGCAAACATGGATGTTTTGATTGCGCTTGGAACATCGGCTGCGTATTTCTACAGCTTGTATATGACCATCGACTGGTACATCGCGGGAGATCAGATGCATCATGGCCCATCGCTTTACTACGAAACCAGCGCAGTGCTGATTACTTTGGTCATATTGGGTAAATTGTTCGAAGCGCTGGCCAAGGGACGCACTTCGGAAGCGATCAAGTCACTGATGGGGCTGCAAGCGAAGACGGCTCTGGTCGTTCGGGACGGCCAGGAATTAACGATCCCGGTGGAAGATGTTATTGTGGGCGATGTCGTGCTGGTTCGTCCTGGCGATAAAGTACCGGTGGACGGCCAAGTGCTGGAAGGCGTGTCATCGGTGGATGAATCGATGTTGACTGGCGAAAGCCTTCCGGTTGAGAAGAAGGCTGGCGATGCGGTTATCGGAGCTACCATCAACAAAAACGGCGTCCTGCGCATCAAGGCTACCAAAGTCGGCAAAGAAACGGCGCTGGCGCAAATCATTAAAGTCGTGGAGGAAGCGCAAGGTTCCAAAGCGCAAATTCAGCGGGTAGCCGATGTCATCTCCGGCATATTTGTTCCGATTGTTGTAGGGATTGCGATTGCGGCGTTTCTGGTTTGGTACTTCTTTATTACGCCTGGCGACTTTGCCCATGCACTGGAAATTGCCATTGCGATTCTCGTTATTGCTTGCCCGTGCGCCCTCGGTTTGGCTACGCCGACTTCGATTATGGCCGGTTCCGGCCGCGCGGCGGAGCTGGGCATCCTGTTCAAGGGCGGCGAGCATTTGGAACAGACGCACAAGATCAATACGATTATTCTGGACAAAACCGGCACTGTCACAAAAGGCAAGCCGGAGCTGACCGATGTGATAACGCAAGACAACGAGACGGATTTCCTACGAGTTGTCGGCGCAGCCGAGAAAAATTCCGAACATCCGCTGGCAGAAGCGATTGTAGCCGGCATTCAAGCCAAACAGATCGAGCTGCCGGTAACCGAATCGTTTGAAGCTATTCCAGGCTACGGCATCAAAGCCGTGGTAGAAGGCCGGGAGCTGCTTGTCGGTACACGCCGCTTGATGGAGAAATATAACGTGGATGCGAAGGCGGCCTATGAGCCGATGTCCCGTCTGGAGGAAGCAGGCAAAACCGCCATGCTGGTCGCAATCGACAATCGTTATACCGGTATGGTAGCGGTAGCCGATACGATCAAGGAAACGTCGAAAGCGGCAGTGAGCCGACTGAAGCAAATGGGCATTGAGGTTATCATGATTACCGGCGACAACGAACGGACCGCCAAAGCGATTGCAGCCCAAGTCGGCATAGACCATGTCCGGGCGGAAGTGCTGCCTGAAGGCAAAGCCGAGGAAGTGAAGAAATTGCAGGCCCAAGGCAAAAAAGTGGCGATGGTTGGCGATGGCATCAATGATGCGCCGGCGCTGGCGACAGCGGACATCGGCATGGCGATAGGCACCGGAACGGATGTTGCGATGGAAGCAGCGGATGTGACCCTGATGCGCGGCGATCTGTCGAGCATTCCCGATGCGATCTTCATGAGCCGCAAGACGATGGCCAATATTAAGCAAAACCTGTTCTGGGCGCTGGGCTATAATACGCTCGGCATCCCGATTGCCGCGATTGGCTTGCTAGCCCCATGGGTGGCAGGCGCAGCGATGGCGTTAAGTTCGGTATCGGTTGTCCTTAATGCGCTTCGCTTGCAGCGTGTGAAAGTACGCCACTAATCAGAATCGTTAGAATGGAGAGAACCTTAACATGAAAAAAAGGATGATGCTTATGTTAACCGGTGCTTTGGCTGTCGGCTTGCTGGCCGCTTGCGGTACGCCCAAGGAGGGTGCGGACGGACACGGCGGTTCCCATCAAGGCGGAGCAATAAGTTCCCTAGCTAACGATAACGGCCATGGGGACCATGGCGGTCAAGATACAGGCGGTCATGCAGCAGATACCTATAAAGCAACCTTTTCGTTTGCATCAGGAACAGCTAAAGCATCCGAGAACACGAAGCTGAACGTTCAAGTAACAGACACCAACGGCCAGGCTGTTCATGATTTTGAATGGAACCATGAAAAACTGATGCATATCATCATCGTGAATAAGGACCTGTCCTACTTCAGCCACATCCATCCCGAATGGGACGGAAAGGGGACGTTTACGGTAGAAACCTCGTTTCCGAAAGGCGGAGAATATAAAGTTTTTGCTGATTTTGTTCCGAAGGGCGGATCGGGTACCACCCTTAGCAAGTGGGTGAAGATAGAAGGAGAAACAAAACCGCAGGAAAGCGTCAAAGCGGATGCGGAACTCGTGAAAGTTGTTGATAGCAAAGAAGTCACACTGACTTTAAGCAGCGCTAAAGCAAAGGATGAGGCTAAGCTGACGTTTACCGTTAAAGACGAAAAAACGAAAGAAGGCATCCGTAATCTGGAGCAATACCTCGGCGCTGTCGGACACGTCGTCGTTCTTTCGGAGAACGCGGAGCAATACCTTCATGTTCATCCCGCCAACGAAAAGGCATCCGGACCGGCTGCAGAATTTATGACCGCCTTCCCGAATCCGGGCACCTATAAAATTTGGGGGCAATTCCAGCACCAAGGCAAAGTCTTTACGGTTCCTTATGTGGTGGAAATTCAATAAAGCAAGGGGCGATTGGGAATGGGAGAGATCGTAAAAATTGCAATCAGCCCTCCGGTGCAGCTTGGCGGCAGCCTGTTCACACCCAAACAGCTTGGACTCATCAGTCACCTGCTCGGATCGGAAGCCAAAGTGGAAATGACGCCGTTCAAACAGTTGTATGCGGAAGTGCCGGTGGAGAAGCGTGATATGATCCAGGCCGAACTGGAGCAAAGCGGACTGGAAGTTAATCCGGCGGGCTTTGTCACCAAAAGCCTGATCGCCTGCAATTTTTGCAAAGGCGCTGAAGAAGCCGGACTGGCGGCAGCCAAAGCTTTAAACGAAGCGACCGCTGGTATATCGACACCTACGCCGCTTAAAATCGGATATGCCGGCTGCGCGTTAGGGACAAGTGAGCCGCTGATTAAGGACATTAGCGTGATTAAAATGCGCGATACGTTCGATCTGTACGTGGGCGGCGAATCCAAGGGGCTGAAGCCCGCGTTTGCGAAACGGCTTCATTCCGGATTGAAAGAAGATCAATTGGTTCCTGTAGTCATAGCCATCATTGACTTCTATAAGGAACATGCCAAAGGCAAAGAGAAGTTCAGCAAGTTCGTAGAGCGCGTGACGCTGGAGCAGCTGCAACAAATCACAGCATCGGCGTGACGCGTAAAGAAAGGAGGTGAACATCATGCAAGAGGCAACCGTTAAAGTACAAGGCATGTCTTGCCGTTCTTGTGTTCCGAGAATTGAAGGAGCCATCCACGCGCTTGGAGCGGAAGGCCAAGTTAATTTTGAACAAGGCACCGTCGATGTCCGGTTTGACGAATCGAAAGTTCAGATTTCCGACATTCAGGAAGTCATTCGTAAAAAAGGATATAACGTTGAGGCATAAATAGATGTAAGTTCACCATGTAAGGAGAAAACAAAGATGGACGAACCGGTAAAAATCTATACGATCCCAACATGCAGTGATTGCAACTTTGCCAAGCGCTACTTTAAGGAAAATGACATTTCTTATACCGATTATAACTGCGAGGAAGACCCGAAATATCCGGAAGAAGTCTGGAACCTCACCGGGAAGCAGGTCGTGCCGACGATTGTTTTTGGCGACAAAGTGTTTGTTGGCTTTGCGGAAAACCTGAATGAAATCAGCGATTTGCTGAAAAAATCGTAATGCTTGCTTCCAAAAAGCAGCCCGCATGTGGGGCTGCTTTTTCATTCCTCGTGGCTCATAGTGCACGGGGTTTCATCGTATTGGCTCTTATCATTGCACCAACGATCGTATCTCACCGCAGGTGTATTTCTCGAGGTCGTACCTTCGAGCGGCTTGTCTTCCCCTGGAGTCACCCCAACGACCCCTGTCGTGACCCTAACCCTCCAATTGTTATATTTTTCAATTCCTTCTTGCTTTTCTTCCAAATTTCGACTATTATTTGAAATGTTAAAAGGAAGTTGGGCTTTAGTTTGAGGAATAATCAAGCTATTGTCCTGCTGCCTTAGAAATTTGGATTAATAAGGGAGCGTTTTTCATGGAGCCGCAAATGAGCCATACGCAACAAAACGTTGCTATTGGCAACCAAAACGCGCCGGTCGTATCTTTTAAAGACTGGATGATTACCATTTTGTTAATGGCAATTCCGATTGTAAACATCGTAATGTTATTCGTTTGGGGTTTCGGAGGCAATACAAATCCGAGCAAAGCCAATTATGCAAAAGCGGCTTTAATCTGGGTGGCCATCGGAATCGTACTTTACGTCGTCGTTTTTGTGCTTATTTTGGGTAGCATGTTTTCCGAGATGTCTTCTTATTATTAGTACCGGGGGTTCATTGTAGAACAGAAATAGAGGATGGTTAGTTCATGATATGAGCTAACCCCCTCTATTTTTTGTATATAAGAAATATGAGCAATGACTTCAAAACTGGGCGCGTCAACGCGCCAGCCTGCACGGCCAAACGATCTTCGACCGATCTTGCACAGATACTGACGTATCTGACAAAGAAAACGAAGCGGTTCTCCTTTATGCTATAGCTGAGCTCGAGACTCGAATCGATCAAAAAGGGGTGGCTGCATTGTATCGTCAATTGCCAAAAGTAGCCCGAATGTCAGGAGAACAGCCTTCCGCCGCGCGCCGGCGAATCCGGCTGGCCACATTGCCGCTTGTCGTCGCCGTAACGCTTACGGCCTGCAGCGCGAATAACGGACAGCAGGCAGACCAGGGAGGCAAGCCGAACGTGCCCGAGGTGCGTGCGGACGAGCCGGCCGAACTCGTCTTTCATTCCAACAACGGCGATTCGGAGGACGCGTTCAACAGCTTGTTCGGCAATGCGCTGCGCCAAAAGTTTCCGAATTACACGATCAAATATATCCAGCAAAAAGCGGGGCAGACGCTGCCCGAACTGCTGGCGCAAAATCAGACGATCGACATTTTGTTCGCCTCCGCGCCATACATTTTCGGTTTGCTGATGGACTCGGAGCTGCAGTATGACATGACCGAGCTGATCAAGAAGCAGGGAGTCGATCTGAACAAGTTCGAGCCGACGCTGATAGACGGAATACGGGCGTCCGGAGACGGCAAAATGTATGCGCTTCCAGTTACGAATATGGTCCAAGTCATGTATTACAATCAATCGATCTTCGACAAATATGGAATCGCTTACCCCAAAAACGGGATGACGTGGGACGAGACGATGGATATCTCCCGCAAGCTGACACGGAAGGACGACGGAAAGCAGATGCTCGGCTTCGCTTCTTCTCCGGCCCATATTTTGCGCGGCAACCAGCTCTCGAAGCCGTATCTCGACCCGACTACCGACAAGCCGACCTTTCAGGACGACGCTTGGAGATCGCTCCTTCAGCTGTTTTTCGTTAATCCCGGCTCGGACGAAGGCTACAAGAGCCGGGTGGGGGGGCTGAACCGGCTTCCGACCTGGAGAGAATTTACCGACACGCAGGAAATCGGCATGTTCGTGTACAACTCGCAGTTCCCGTTCACCGTGCCGAAGGATGTCGGGAAGGTGCAGTGGGATCTCGTCTCGCTGCCGGTCTTGAAGGAGAAGCCGAAGATCGGCTCGGCAGCGACGCCGTTCACCATGGCGGTGACTTCGATGTCGAAAAACAAAGAAGCGGCGATAAAGGCGATCGATTATTTGGTGTCTCGGGACAATCAGCTCGAATATTCCAAGCGGGGGATCATGCCGGTTATCAACGATGAGGAAGTGAAGAAGGCGTACGGCAAAGAGTCCGATTTCAAGGATAAAAACTGGAGCGCGGTTTTCTACAACCAATACGCCCCGATGGCCAAATTCTCCAGATACCATCTGAAGGTGGAGAGCATTCTGAATACCGTTCCGCTGGATGTGATGCTCGGCAAGAAAGATCTGAACACGGCGCTGCGCGAAGCGGCGGAGGCGGCGGAGAAGACGATCGCCGAAGTGAAGCGGGGCCGCTGATTGCCGATCCGGCATGACGACAACGGCCGGATCGGATAACCGTGTGGTAGCGCCAATTCCTAATCAAGGAGGCTCTGTTCATGAAGACATTTCGGATCAAGACGATTTGCCTGTTATCGTTGCTTGTATTGGTCTCAAGCTTGTTTTCGAACGTTCCGATTAGCAGTACACAGACTGCCTACGCGGCAGGCAATACGTATTACGTCTCTCCTGCCGGAAACGACTCGAATCCGGGCACGGAAGCAGCACCTTGGAAGACGCTTGCAAAAGCGGCGGCAGCGCTCCAGGCCGGCGATACAGCTGTCTTCGAAGACGGCGTGTACGAGATCAGCCAGACCATCAGGTTCGGCAACAACGGTGCGGAGGGAGCGCCGATTACGATCAAGGCGAGAAACAAACAGAACGCAAAGCTGTTGTTCTCCAATTTGAACACAACATCCAAGTTTGATTTGACCAATAAGCAATATATCTCGATCGCCGATTTTGAGATCACGCAAGCTGTGAGCGGGACATCAAGCTCGGACATTTTCATCAGCATCAGCAACTGCTTGGGCTGCACCATTAGCGGAAACTCGATCCACGGCGCCGGCGGCAAAGCTGTTCAAGCGTTAAGAGGAAGCCATATCGCGGTTGTGGGCAACGAAATGTACGATTTTGTCAACTTTGCGGTGGTGTTGGCCAACATCGACCGTCCGGTCATCGCGGGCAATGAAATTCGCGAGGTTAGTACGGCCATTCTGGTGCCGGCCGGCACGCGCAGCGCGCAAATCTACAACAACCGCATTGTCGCCGCCGAGAAATCGATGCAAACCGCCATCACGCTGGGCGGAAGTTACCCCGCTTCGGTGGCGTATGATCCGAACGGGTACGAGACGTACAACGCGGCTGCCTGGAACAACATCATTGTTGCTGAACAGCCGGGGCTGATCCATACAGCCGTATCGTTCGCCGGAAGCGTGGACAGCGGTTTCTATCATAACGTAGTCGTCGATGCCACATACGGGGTTCGCTTCACGAAAGGCGGCGGATCGACGGCCGGTTGGGCGCCGGTCCCGACTTCGTCGAAGGTTTACAACAATATTTTCTCGGGCTGCACGGCAGGCGCCGTCAACCTGGTCACCACGCCGGCCGGCTACTCGCACGACTACAATCTGTATCACAACTGTGCGAATGTGCCGGTCGAGCCGAATGGGATTGCCGGAGATCCGTTATTTGTAGACCGGCTAAGTGACTGGCATCTGCAGTCGGACAGCCCGGCCGTAGGCAAGGGAATGAATTTGAACGTAACCGGATTTTATGGCGAGCTGATGGATGTCTACTTGGATTACGACGAAATGATCCGAACGGAGAAGGTGAATATGGGGATATACGCATACGCTTTGCCAGAGGTGGGAGAGGTTTTATTCACGGAAAATTATGAGAACGGCGACGGGGCCTGGACGGAACAGACCGGGACGATGCGGATTGCCGAGGAAACCCCGGGCGGCAACCACGTGTTTACCGACCCGAATGCTTCTTCCGCAAGCGGAATCTCCCGTTCCTATGCCGGCTCCATGGACTGGATAAGCTATCAGATGGATACGAGAGTGAAGTTTGACCAGTTTCATTACCCGACGGGCTGGTTAACGCTGTACACCCGGTATACGAATATTAACAACTACTATTTGCTGGAGGTTCAGGGGAGCCCGGACAGAGGCTATATCGGGCTGAAGAAAAAGGTGGCCGGCACGGTCACTCCGCTGCAGGAGAAAACGAACTGGTATCCTCCGGTCGGCGAATGGATCGATATACGCTTCGTCGTAAACGGCACGGAGATTCAAGTGTTCGTCAACGGCAAGCTGGAGTTGAGCGGTTCGGACGGTCAACTGAAGAATGGAGCGATTGCAGCGGCGGTTTACCGGGCGGATATCCGGATTGACGATATAAGCGTAGCCAAAATCGATGCTCCCGCAGGGTCGGGCGATCCGGGCCCGAGCACCGAACCCGGCGGCACCTACTATGTTTCTCCGACCGGGTCCGATATGAATCCCGGGACGGAAGAGAAGCCATGGCGGACGATGGCGAGAGCGGCGCAGTTAGCGCAGCGGGGGAATACCGTTATTTTTGAGGATGGCGTCTATGTCGAGACCAGTCCGGCCGTTTTTATGCAAGGCGGCAGAGAGAACGAACGAATCGTGTTCAAAGCGCGCAACAAGCATCAAGCCGTGATCCGCTTCCACGATTTGCCGACAAGGAAGGTCGTCCTGATCGATACCCCTTATATTACGATTCGGGATTTTGAGATGACGCAAAACCGGCGCGGGACCGACACGTCCGATATTTTCATCCAGGTGCGGGAAGGCTCGCATCATGTGCATATCATCGGAAACAAAATTCATAACGCCTTTGAGGAAGGGGTCAAAGGGTATCTGGTCTCGGATTATTTGGTCGAAGGTAATATCATCTACGATATGGATCACGAAGGCATCGATTTCGTCAATGTCTCGTCCAGCACGATCCGCAACAACGAGATTTACGAGGTCGGACGCGTCGGGCTGCTGGCCAAGGGCGGCTCGTCGGACATTCGGATCTACAACAACTACATCCACAACCGCAATGTGTATATGTCGACCGGTGCGATTTATTTGGGCGGCGCGACCGGCTATAACTCGACACGCGATTATAGCGTAAACGGCTTCGAAGCTTGGAACATGGTCGCGTACAACAATATCGTTGTGGCTGAAAGTCTGAACGGAACTTCCAGTATCAACAACGGGATCGCATTCGCGGGCAGCAAGGATAGCGCGGCGTACAACAATATCGTGATCGGCACGAGAAACGGCATCTATTTATACAACCCGCGCAACACGGCGCCCAATGTCGGCTGGGATTGGGACCCGGACAACATCAATCCGGTGTTTATGAACAATATCATCATGAATACAACGGACAATGCGGTTATTTCTGCTGGTACGAAGCAGCCGATCAATCTGGTGCACGATTACAACCTGTACTATAACAATGCCAAATTGCCTGCGTTAACCGAGCCCAACGGCGTATATGACAACCCGCACTTTGTCGACCTGGATGAAAGAAACTGGCATTTGAAAGAGGGCAGCCCGGCCATCGGCAACGGGAATGCGATCCCGGGATTCGCCTTGCTGGGCGGGGGAACGATTGACATTTCCGCAGATTATGACGGGGTTCCAAGAGGAAATGTATGGGATATAGGCATCTACAGAAACGGCACTCACGTGCCGACTGGGCGGCCGACGACGACGATGAATGCCGCGGGACGGCAGGGGGACAATGGCTGGCACGTCGAGACCGTCACCGTCACGCTTGCAGCCGAAAACGGCGATTTCCCGGTTGCCGCCACCGAGTATAAGCTGTCCGTAGTCGATCAAGTATATGGCGGTACCCGGCCGGTAACGGACGGATTCGTTGGGTATTCTTCGCCGATCGTTGTGACGGATGGCGTGTACGGTCTGACTTATCGTTCGGTAGACGTGCTGGGGAATGCGGAGGAGGAAAAAACGGCCTGGCTGCGTGTCGATCGGACGGCGCCTAGTCTGAATCTGCTGCTAAACGGCAGTGCGCTTGTGGAAGGGATCAACCTGGAGGCAGGCCAGCCATACTTGATCGAGTCTGTGACGGCCGACGGGCTGTCCGGCGTTGCCCGGGCTGCACTAACCATCGACGGTATTTCCCATGAAGGCGGCAGCATCGCTTGGGAAGCCTCCCCGGGAAGCCATACCGTTGTAGCGACGGTGACGGATGTGGCCGGCAATGTGACTGAGAAGCGCATCAGCTTCAGCGCGTTCGTGTCGTTTTCTTCGCTGCAGAAGCTGATGGAGCAAGCTCATAACGCGGGAACGATCGAACAATCGTTGTATATGCAGTTGCACAACAGCTTGGAGCAGTCCAGATTCCAGATGAACCGTTTCTTGAATCATCTGGATCAGGCGCAATCGCAAAGCATTCCGCCGGATCTGAAGGTGAAATTGGAACAGCAGGCCGACAGGATGATCGGCGATTAGGAAACTTCCGGAAGAGATCTGGCCGGCCGCGGTAAACAACAGAGGACTGTCAGAGTGAAAAATCGCTCTGGCGGCCCTCTTACATTCGTTCATCGCGTCCGGAATAATCCGAAAGCTTCCGCGAACCCGAAGGCTGCTTGCGGCGAATGTTGGATTGGACGGTTTTCGCATACTCCGTCGGGGTCATGCCGGTAGCCCGCTTGAAGCATTTCGAGAAATAATGGACGCTGCTGTAGCCGAGCTTTTGCGCGATTTCCGTATAATTGTACGTTTCCTCGCGAATGGCCTCCTTCGCTTCCTCGATTTTCAAAAGGCTGAAGTAGTGCATGATGCCGATTCCCATCGCCTGCTTGAAGAGCACCTTCAACTGAGTTTTGCTGATGAAGAACTGCTCGCTAATCTCGTCGAGCGTCAAGTTCGCGGCCACGTTCCGTTTCATGTAGCCGACGATGTCTTCGATCAGCTTGCCTTTCTGATTATCGCCGGCCGCCATCAACGCCTTCAACGTCCCCACTGGAGCGACCGCATTGACGCGGCGCAGCAGCTTGATCACGAACAGCTCCAGGTACGCGATGATCATGTGCTCGCAGCCGAAAGGAGCTTGCTTGTTTTGGCCCAGCTGCGGATAAAACAACGTGTCGATCGGCGGGTCGAACGCCTCGAATCCCTCTTTCAGCAGCTCCGTCAGGATGTACAATTCGTCTTTCTCCAGACGAAACAGCCGGTTGGCCAACGGGGACATGCACGGAGCAAACGCGTCGAACGTTACGATCATCACATTGGTCGCCGTCTTGGCTCCTCCGGAGTGAAAGGCGTTCGGCTCGTAGAAGATCAAGTCCCCTTGGGTCAGCTCAATGCGGCAGCCGTCCAAAAACAGCTCGAGCGCCCCTTTGTCCACATACAGCATTTCCCAGAAGTCGTGCTTCTCCCCGGTGCTGTAGAAGCTTTTGGACAGCTCGTAGTAGTGGAACGTGTACAGCCGGTCGATCGAAAATTCCCGCTGCAGCTTGTATCGGCTTCGCCCCTCGATCACGCGTTCTTTCGCCGTTTCCGTCATACGACCCCACCACTCGTTTAGTAACGTTCGAGTCGATTTTATCACGGCGGTCAAACGGCGAGCAATTGCGTCAGGGTTATTGCATTTGTTACCCGCCAGAAATATCCGTCAGCATTGCATTCCCTATCGTAAAACATGTAATTTTGTCGTAAATATGCAGGAATCAGGTGTATGTTGTCGAATGTAATTCTTCTTGTATATGACGCTGGTTTCGCTAATAAACGGTGCACTGGGGACAGCGTCAAAATGGATGGACTCAAGGAGGGATTCGACTTTTTTTGGGGAATGAAACTTTTTTTACTTTGCTATCGAGGAGAAACCCGTCATGAACGACAGTAGACAATGGAGACACGCAGAAAATAATTTGTACCGGATATTCGCCCGAATTAAAAGATCTGTTGCGCTTATCGCGCTTGTGGCGATTCTCTTGAGCGTCAGCGGCTACCCGATTCCCGTGTCAGCGGCCGGGCTTCCGAATCCTCCGGCAGCAACAGGCGGGGAAGAGAGTGTAAGCGTCAGCGGTTTCACTGCGGGGGCGACTCTGAAGCTTTACTTGACCAATGGCATCCTGATCGCGACAGCGCCGAGTGTGACGGATGCGACGTATACTTTCACGGGTGTGGTGCCGAACAGTCTCGATTTCTATGCCACTCAGACCGTAGCCAGCGATGAAAGCTGGAACTCCAATTTTGTCCCGGTTAGCCTGAGAACCCCATCGGCAACGGCAGGAATTGGATACGTGGACGTAAGCAACGTGCTGACCGGCGCAACGGTGAAGCTGTACGAAGAGAACGGGGGCCTGATCTCCGATTCTCCGTCCGATCAAGGCGGCGGCGTATGGCGGTTTAGCGGCTTGACCGCCCGGAAGACCTATTATGCGATTCAAAGCATCAACGGCGTAAGCAGCACGAACAGCAGTTTCGTGACGGTACAGCCGGACATTCCGGTCCCCCCTGCGGCGACAGGCGGCGAGGAGAGCGTAAGCGTCAGCGGTTACGCTGTGGGCGCAACCTTGAAGCTGTACTTGACCAATGGCACGTTGGTAGCGACAGCGACGAGTGTAACGGGAGCGACGTATGCATTCACCGGTGTGGTGCCGAACAGTCTTGGCTTTTATGCCACGCAGACGGTAGGCGGCGAGGAGAGCGAGAACTCCGCTTTTGTCGGCGTTACGTTAAGGGTGCCTTCGGCCTCGGCGGGGCTTGATTACGTGGACGTAAGCAACGTGCTGAGCGGCGCAACGGTGAAGCTGTACGAAGA
>NZ_JARBDB010000020.1:0-277 GCF_036577605.1 Paenibacillus sp. GYB004 | reverse complement strand
CCGCCTACGCTTTTACAAAAAATCGTTACCTGGGCTATATTCTCTATCGGCACCTTTCAAACTGTCAAAGTTGAAAAACAAAGAATGGGTGAGGAAACAAGAGAAAACATTACTTTATAGTGGGAGGTGGTTTTCCCCCATAGGGCACTGTATGGTGCTACAAGATGTCAAGACAGTTTTTTTAGATTATTAAGGTGTGAAAACCTTCACAATACTTGTTCCCCTTGCCCCGAAGGGGCAGGCAGTTCGTTTCCAGAATTGGGAATCTGATCGCTGA
>NZ_JARBDB010000019.1:0-11758 GCF_036577605.1 Paenibacillus sp. GYB004 | reverse complement strand
TGGAACAACTCCATTGCTGCGCGCCCGCGATCCATGCTCGCCGACTCGATCTCTGAAGCGAAAAGCTCAACCATCCTTACGGTATCAACACGCTGTCCTATCGGATGCTCGCCCTGGAGGATCGGCAAACGAATAAACATATACCCCTCGTTCCGTTCTCGCTCATACTCCAGCTTACGAACCCGAATACGCAATTTATCAATCACTTCGTTCGCGGACTCATTTTCAGATCTCAACCGGTTATTTTCTTTGAAGATACCGATTGCAATATCGCTTTCTCGCTCATCGATTTCTACCAGACGACGGTTCTCTGCCATGAGTTCGTTGATTCTGTCATTAAGACCGGCATTGACCAGATCCCGTTCCGCAACGATTTTCGACCATTTATCGATAATTCCATTAATCTCCGTTTCCTTGTTCTGCTTCAGCTCGTGGAGCATGCGCTCGGCATTTTCGTTCTCTCGCTTCCGTTCTGCAGCCATCTCCTCAAGCTGTATCTCGAGGTTTTCACTTTCTTCCCTCAGGCGATTTGCTTCGGCCTGCCACGTCTCGGCCAGTTCCGTCACGTCGTTAAGCTCTTTCTCCTTGTCGGCCGCACGTTGTTCGACCCGAGAAAGGATTCTGTCTCCCGTAAGAGGATCCGTCTGCTCGCTGCGCTCCTCATCAGTGTCCGGATCGGCGGGGGATATACCGGGAGGGGCCACCTCAGTCGGCCTCAAATTTCCCAGAGCCATATCCTCCTCGGCCTTATTTTTCAAGCCCCAGCCTTCGAGTTTTGCATAGAACGGGACCGTATTAGCTCCGATCGAGCGCATGATCTTGGTTCTCGTCTCGCCGGCGGCCCGGCGTGCGAGGTACTGCTCCCGGGTAAGCTCATCCAGCTGTTTTTTCGACATCGCCTCTTCCTCCCGCTTGCGATCGATGAGGTTCCACTCTTTCAACTGTCTATTCAGCTTGCTCTCTTCGTTGTTAAAGTGCGTCAATGTAATGTCCTTGCGGCCTTTCCCAGCGATCCGAAGATGCAGGTACTGATCCCGTGCGAGCGTCGGCTCCCACGCCTTGACCTGGGGACCAGCCTTCTGTTTGAGCTTTAACTCCAGTTCTGCCATCTCTTCTGGCGTGAGGACACCTGGCTTTACCGGTCCGTTTGCACTGCTGCGCCGCTCAACGTCCTTATCTACGAGTGGTATCCGACCGCCTCCGACGTTCAAGATTTCCATTGAGCATTCCCCTCCCGATGTTAACGCCCCAGCCAATTGCTCGGCGGGGGCGCTGTCGTCTGCTAGATGTTCAGTTAATGGTTTTATACGTCTGCCCCTTTGAAGGGCTTAAAATCGATTTAAAGAGCTAATTTTTCATTCCCCTGCCACTTGTTGCGCGGCCGCCTTATCCTTGTACCGGCGCCAGAGGTTACCAAGCTCTTTATTACCAACACCAATCGTTTCGGAGATCGCTTTCCACGTCTCTCCCGCATTACGGCGTTCGAGCAGTGCAGGGAAGTCGTACGGGATGTCATCGAAAACGGGGCGCTTCTCCAGAATATAGGTTTCAACGTCAACCGGATCGGCCGCTGCATCCCGCTCCTGCTTGTCTACACCAGCAGCGTCAGGGGAATCGGTTTCGTCCGTTTGCCCTTCGCCCAAAACCTCACGCTCCCAGTCGCTCAGTTCGTCTTTGTCGTCATCCGCTTCTTCGTCCGAATGTGCATCCCACTCCAATTCGTCCTCATTAGCGGATGGCGCTCCGTCTTGTACTTCCTGGATGACACCGCCGGCGTTAAGTAAATCCTCGATCGCGTAGCAGCCCTCTGAATGGTCCAGACCGAGCGTATCCCTAACTTCGCCATTGGTGATGTGGCCCATATCTTCGCCATTGACATATTTTTTCGGAGTCCGACCGGTTCCGCTGACGATCGGGAAAACGTACTCGATCAAATTGTCGTCTTCTTCTCCGCCCTCAACCTGCCCCTCGTCGGAGATGTTGTGGACCGTAATTACGATCTCTTTGCCGGCATACTCGTCAGCAGGATCGTCCGTCTGCCCGGGTTGATCGGCACCATCGGGAGCTGATTGCCCTTCGGTCTTGACTTCCGCCAGTCCGCCTTCCCCATCCGCTGGTGATGCGTCGTCGAAATTAAGCTGCTTCTCCAATTGGACGACACCGTGCTGATCGGCCGTAAAGGTCACTACCTTACGTTCCGGACGCTCATCATCCATGTCCATTTCCTGCTGCGGATCTTCAAAGGTGACATGGACCTGCTGTCCCTTCATGCGAACAAGCTTTCCAAGTGTGGCGTCGGTGGTGTTTTCGGGAAGAATCAACGTCAATTTGTTCTTCGATGCCATATTCAGTCCATCAAATTTTGCAGAAAATTCAGTGTGTGCCATTCTGTTCACTCTCCAATTTGTCTTATTTTAATTTCGATACGCGGTCGTACGCCGTATCGTTTGCGGACGTAAGCATCTACTACTTGGCTGTCATCTTTCCAGATCACGCCTTTAAGAGCGTCCTTTACAGCTTTCAGGTAATTATCCGCATCCGGCTTCGATGTGGGGAGAATTTCGCCACGCTCTGCAGCGACCGCCTTTTTCTGACTAAAGCTCTTTGGAATAGGTCTGAATGCCGTAACCATCATAGCCAATGGTCCTTCAAGCAGCGCGGGCGGCGCATGCTCGGCGGCAGCCAAACGAATATAGTCCTTGTAATCCCGGCTCTTTTTTGGATCATACAACCGGACAAAGCCGCCCTGCGAAGAAGCCCGGGGACGCCCCTGTGCTACCGGTTCGCCGTATATGGTAAACTGGATCACTTGGCTCGCCTCCTCGGCCGGATCGGTACCGGACACGGTCGCCGTAGCGTGTACACCTCGCCGACTACTTGCCCACCGTGTTTGATTACGATCCGGTTCCGCATTTGGAAAATCGGGTCAAGCTGCTTTTTTATGCCCATCGTTTCCGATCCCTCTCTTTCACAGAAGTGGGCTTCGCCTTCGCCTGTTGTTGCTGCTCATGCGATCGATCCAGATTAGCAAATTTATTAAATTGCTTGAGGAAGGCCAGTTCAACCGTACCGACCGGTCCGTTCCGCTGCTTCGCGATAATGATTTCGATGATGTTCTTTTTCTCGGTCTCCCTGTTGTAGTAGTCGTCCCGGTACAGAAACGCGACGATATCGGCATCCTGCTCAATCGAGCCGGATTCCCGAAGGTCAGACATCATCGGCCGCTTGTCTTGCCGTTGCTCGACACCCCGGCTGAGTTGTGAAAGCGCAATGACAGGTACGTCCAGTTCGCGGGCAATCTGCTTAAGGGTCCGGGATATGTGAGAAACCTCTTCTTGCCGATTGGTTCCTGGGCGTCCTACGCCTGTGATCAATTGCAGATAATCGATAAGGATAAGCCCCAGCCGCCCGCCACGATCCTTTTTTAGCGCCCGACACTTGGCGCGAATATCGTTGACGGTGACTGTAGGCGTATCGTCGATATGAATTGGTGCCGATGTGATCACCCCGAGAGCCGTAGTGACCTTTTCCCATTCCTCCGGCAGCAACTCCCCTGTCCGCATCCGGCCCGCATCGACATTCCCTTCGGCCGCAACCATCCGTCCCATCAGTTGGACAGCGCCCATTTCCAAACTGAAGATGGCCACGTCTTCGCCAAAGCGGATAGCAACGTTTTGGGCGATATTGAGGGCGAAGGCTGTCTTACCAACCGAGGGCCGTGCTGCGACTATAATCAAGTCGGATCGTTGAAAGCCTGCTGTCACCCGGTCCAGATCACGGAAACCCGATGGAATGCCTGTAATACCTCCGGCGTCCTTATTCGAACTTGCTTTCTCGAGACTTTCGAAAAATTCGATTCCCACGTCCTTTACCGATCGGAAAGGCCGACTTACAACGGTTTGGGACGCCAACTTCTCTGCTCTGTGCTGCATAAGTGCGATCAACTTGCTTGGATCGTCCGTTGCCCATGCTTCTTTTTGCAGCCGATCAATTGACCTGATCGCTTCGCGATGATTGTATTTTTCTTTGACAATCCCGGCGTAAAATTCGAAGTTCGCCGCGGTCGGTACGTGATCAGCTATTTTGCTTAAGTAGCTGACTCCGCCGATTCCATCCAGCTGCTGACTATCTTGCAGTTGCGATGTCACTGTTACCAAATCGATCGGTTCCTCAGCGTCGTAAAGCTCAAGCATAGCTTTGAAAATTTGCTGGTGCTTGGTGACATAAAACTCATTGCCGCGGATGAGGTCGGCCGCTGTATCCATGACCTCCGGTTCAAGCAGAATTGCGCCTAGTATAGCCCATTCTGCTTCCATGTTGTGCGGTGGTACCCTTAGTTCCTGTTCTTCACTGGGCGGCTCCGGAAGCGGCGGCATTTCAGCGCTGGACACCTAATCTCAACCTCTCCTTCATTTCGGCCACGCACGGTGGAAGCGGAGCAGGCGGCAGGCTGCGGTGAGCATCCATCTCATCCAGCATCGCGCGTGTCTCCGCGGCATTTGGGATATCGGGTCCATATGCTGCCTGTTCCGGAAACTCGGCCAGCACACCAGGGTGAGGTGGGAACCGGTTATCTGGGTTACGGATATACCGGAGAAGGTTTTCCTCAGCCAGACCATACGGCACGTCCTCGAGCGTCTTGCGCCAAAGCTCGACCTTGTAATCGTCATAAGTGAACAGGCCGCAATATGCGTTCTCAATCACCAGGAAAATCTTCCGTATCTCGCTCTCTTTCACGCTGCTCCGCCTCCCTGATTTTTTGAGCTGCTAGTTCGTTTTGAAGCTGTTGACGGTTTGGCTTTCCTGTTGTGCCACTACTTCCAGCAACCACTAGCGTCTTGTTAGAATCCTTATGAGTACCGCCTCGCTCCTTGTACCCAAGAAGGATGCCGTTAATATAAGCGAGAGACCGTTTATTTTGTCTAACGGATTCCCGCATTGCATCGAGCAGCCACTCCCCACCGTGGGTGTCGAATTGATCTTGCAGGTCCTCGACCTCCAATTCGGTGATCTTGCCGTCTCTCGCGAAATGTTGTTCGTAGATCCTATAAATCCGCGGAAACGAAAAATCTGGTTGGGTTGATGATGATGATTGCTCTGTATCTTGATTAGTATTAAGTTCCTCAGTATCTTCTTTAATATCTTTAATACTTTCTTTAATAATGTCTTTAGGCGCCCCGGAAGCCGCGTCAGACAAGGGCTCGTCGGGGGTCGAGTTTCCCTTTTCGGGAAACTCTTGTTTCCCGTTTTGGGAAGTTTCTGTTTCCCTTTTCGGGAAACTCTCTTCTTCGGTGTTTCCCGTTTCGGGAAGTTTTCCTTCCCGTTTTGGGAAGTTTTCTTTCCCGTTTTGGGAAACTTTTCGGTTGAGATTTAGGGCGAGAAGTTCGTTAAATCCTTCCTCATCCCACGCTTTGACAAGGCTGACATACCAGCTTTCGTAATCCTTATTTATCTCGAATGTCTTATTTTCGCGATCCCAGATCAAGACTCGGCAGCGTTCCAGATATTCAAGTTCTGCTTTTACTTTCGTTTCTGAAACCCCACATAGTTGAAATTGTCTCATCCGCGGGATGTATGCATAGCGTTTCTGGCAGCCGTAGGAGAGGCGCCATATGAGAAACAAAATGTCCTTTTGCCGCTTGGAAAAGTCCCGGCGGATGACTTCGTCCCATATCTCGTTGGCAATGCGTACAAACCCGTGTTCTAGTTGTGGATTGGCCATCCGCCGCCCTCCCCTTAGCCTATCGGAATGACTTTGATCGCCCCCGTATGCCGGTGGACCAGGTGTAAAGCCCCCGGCAGGCGCTTCGTAATGAGCCAGTTCTCGGGATTCGAGCCGTTCGCAGCGAGCACCTTCATTTCACGCCGTGTTGGGCGTTTCCCTTGCTTCATATCGATCGCTCCCGCTTTGTCTTCTCCTGCCAGTCCTTCGTCCATCCGCAACGCTTCGCAGCTATAGCCTTCAATCGTTTTCCTTGCGTATAGCCAACGAACATATCGGTCGCCCGCTCGTAATACATGCCGTTCAGTTGCGCCGGCCGAGCCGAAGATAGCTCCCGTTTCGGAGCCTCCGGCTCGACGCTAGCGAAAAGGTCAAGTAGTTCCACCTTCATTCTGTAAACCACCCTCCTCCAGCAAAGCAGCCTTCTCCTGAAGGCTCTTGAGTAGGTGCGGAATATTGAGCCTATTGATGAGGTCGGCCGAAAGTTGCGCCTTTAGATTGCTTTCAAGGGTCTTTATGATCGTCTGCTCTGCATCCTGACGAGCAGTTTTAATCAGATTGCTCACCTTGCCGACAAGCTCTTTTTCGAGGAACTTGTTTATGAAGAATTCATGTATCGAAACCTTCGCATCACTTGAGTATCTCGGTTCTTTACCGTCCGTGTCATACACCTTTCGCTTCAAGAACTCGTCGTACTTAATGCCTACGAACTCCCCGAGTGAGAGCATTTGAACCTCTGAACTCCAGGTGCTTGACTTGTACGGGATTTGCAGGGAATTGACCTTCTCGGACATGACTTTTTCCAGAAAATCATCGGTCACCTTATTAGCAATTTCTTGCATCTTCCCTTCGAGCATTTTTTGAGTAGTGTGCTCCACTCGCTCTGTAAATCTCGTTTGGAGATTTTGAATTACTTCCTGTTTGATTGTTGAATCGAGATCACCTTCCTCAGATATCCAATCAAGATCTAATTCAATTTTCACTTTTGCCATCTATTCGTTTCCCCCTGTTAGCCTCGCACAGCACAAACGGCCGCTGTGTCCGGATCGGTTTATAGTGCGGATATGATTTTTCAAGATACTGTACGATGGCCGCCTTGCGCTCTTCTGGTGAAGTAAGGTCCCAAATCGCTTGTGCGATCAGGACCTTTTGAGGAACGCTATGGATCATCGCTCAGCCACCCGGACGACCGCACCGGTGACCTCCTGCACTTCTCGGCGGAAGCGCTCCGCATCGCTATTCCTGTCGCTCAAATGGAGCAGCCAGACCTCACGGAGCGAACGCATGTCGTTGGCTCGCAAAAAGTCTTTGACGTGCTCCAGGCTGAAATGGGAGGTCAGCAGGCGTCGCTTCTGCGACGGGTGAAGTTCGCCCGCCTCCACCCGCCTGTTTACGATATCTAGCGCGTAATTACATTCGACCATCAGGTGTGTGATACCGCCGAACCGGTATTTGCAATAATATGTATCAGTCAAAAATACCAGTTTGTCGCCCGTCGGATTCGTAAGGAGGAACCCCAGTGGCTCCTCCACATCATGCTGAACGTCGAACGGCAGGATCGTCCAGGTGCCAATCGTGAATTGCTTGTGCGACTCGATGGTCCGCAGGCGGTGGCCGGAGAGACCGAGTGCGGCCGCCGTCCCGGTACCAGTGTAAACCGGGACGCCCGCGCGCATGATGTCTTTGGCCGCTTTGCTGTGATCGCCGTGTTCGTGGCTGATCAGGCAGCCGGCGAGCTGCGTAACCTTAAAATCCAGCGCACGTTGTATGTCTCGATAAGGTAGGCCCGCTTCGATGAGCAGCGCAGTGCGGCCGTCCGATACCCGGTAGGCGTTGCTGGCGCTGCTGCTGGCGATGGGATAGATATCGATCATTAGAAATCGAGCTCCATCGTGTCTGCGTTCGGGTTTGTTCCTTTCTTCTCAGGTGCCGGTATATCTTCCGACTGAGATTTGGGCGGCTCCTCGTCAGCAGTTGTTTGCTGCGGCTCCGCTGTTGGAGTCACGTCGATCACCTCGCGGTTCGCGTTCTCAGCGATCTCCTGATCTGCATCAGCTTCTGCAAATTCGGACTCGGCTTGCCGCAGCCGCATATAATCGTCGTCGATTTTCTGGCTGTCGATCGTGACGTCACCATGAGCTGCCCGGTATATGGTCTTCCAAACCATTTTTTCGTACCAACCTTCAACCGTTTCGGTGCCTTTCTTGACGTTCTTTTTCTTCTGATCGTCCCACTCCCATACGTCCTTTTCCCCACCCCAAAATTCGGGGCTTGCTCGATCAGGTCGACGTTTCAGGATATCTTTCAAGTTCATGACAACGAGTTTGTTTTTCTCCGGTCGCTGAAAGTATTCGTGGTAGTAAAAGCCGCCGACTATATCGCCCCGATCAAACTCATTTATGACTTCAAATTCATAGGTCTCGACTTTGTTGTTCCGGTCCTTCTTGAACGATTTGAAACGGTCAGTAGAATAAACGACCTCAACAATAACACGGTCCGGAACATCAAGCCCGTACTTCACTGCCTTCAGTTCCATACCGCGATAACCCTCGACGAAGCCAATGTCATACTTGCCGAGAGCCTTATTGAAGAAAGGAACCATGTTTATGTGATTTTTTTGCGCAGGATCAAAGCCTATCCGAGCATGAGCGACCACATCGCGGGACAATTTTTCCATGTTAACGTTTTGCCAAGTAATCGGTGGGCTTTGACTATTTTTGCTGCTTTTCTGGCGCTTTTCCTCGGCCAGTTTTAGGGAAGCGTCAAGCGAGATGAAGTAATTTTGTGCGAGTCTCTTCTGGAAATTGGTCAGCGCCACTTCCCCGACCCCTGATGAAAAATTGGAAACTACCATATTCATGAATCGTTCGGATTGCGTTAATTCCTTCTGCGTCGGTCTCAGGTCGGACCGTGACAGCCTCGGCGTTGTCATGCCAGATGGGGGCCGACACCCTGTAGTGCTGGGATAACGTATTGATGATGTCGATCCCCACGAGATACTGCGCGGCATTATTGAGCCCTTTGTCGTACGGAACGCCGTTGTACAGCGTATCGCAGCATTCGTCCAGACCGCCGTTAATCTGCTCACGGAACAATCGGAACCGGGCGAACCGGAACTTGCTGTCGATCCGGTTTTGAAGCAGATTGACTTTGGTCCGGACAAACTCCTCGGTTAAAAAGAGTTCATGCTGTAGCTGCTCGTACTCAGCGGCAAGCTTTGACTCCTGCTGCTCCAGCTCCGCGATACGCGCCTGCTGCTTGCGGACCTGCTCGAATTTGGCTTTATCTGCTTCAAGCCCGCCTATTTCCCGCTGCAGATCGGCGATCGCTCGTTCAACCGTTTCCGCCGCTTGGCGGCCACTGCTGCGCAGATCAGCGATTTCGACCCGGACACGCTCCGCTTCCTGCTGGAGTTGGACGAACTCCGGATCGGTGGCTGGGTCCTGGATACCAACGCGAAGTCGTTCCAGTTCGGCGCCCGCTTCACTTGCTTGCGTCTCGAGCGGTAGCAGATCGTTTTTAGTTTTCTCGATGTCTCGGCGATAGCGGTCGTTCTCGATTCCAAGTCGTTCCGCTTCCTCCTTGGCCGAACGGCCGCGCCGCTGAATCACTTCCAACTGCTCGGCTTTGGCGCGATTGAAGGCTGCGAGCGCCTTGTCATGAGCCTCCTGTCGCTTGTCCTCCGGCAGCAATTGGCCGCAGGCGGGGCAATTGTCGTCCGCGTCGTGGATGTGCTCTATGGCTTTGGCTGCTGCAAACTCTGACCTAAGTTGACCACGCTTTTGGTTCAAATCTTCAATGGACCGGTCGTTCTGTCTAATCCGGTGTTCGCCGTCATCGATGACGCGCCGTAATCGGTCAATATCCTGATGGAGCTGAGAAACAACATCACGCTGCCGTGCTACTGCGTCCAGCACAGCCGTCTGGAGACGGTTTTTGATTGCAAGTACCTCGGCCTCGATTTCCCGCAACCGCAGCTCTTTCGTTGCGATCTCGCCGCCGTCCTTGATTCGGGCCAACTCCGTATTTTTTTCAGCGATCCGCTTCCGAAGAGACTCAATATCCTCCCGCAGCAATTCCTCGCTCAACTCCGAGACGTCCGGCATGCCGCGCTGAGCTTCGCTGATTCGGATAGGAATGTCCTTGTTCTCCTGTTTGATCCGGGACATCCTATTTTTCAAGTGCTCCTTGTGCTTCTCCACGTCCCGTTCCCGGAGGACTGCCTCCAGTGGGGCGAGGTCCGGCTTGCTGTGGATGACCTCTGCATCCGTCACGTCGCCGCATACTTCCAGCAGCAGCTTGCGCCGCGCCCGCCAGTCGAAATGCTTTTCATCATTGAAATAGGAAGGGTTTGTCAGGAGTTTGAACAAATCCTCCGGGATGAGAGCGGCGACTTCGGCGTCATATTCCCGCTTGCCGACCGGCACATCATCCACGTAATAGGCGGTTTCATGGCCCTCGAACGTTTCCCGGAGCGCACCGCGCTTCTTCGTCCATTTTTCTGAGAACACCCGCCGGAAGGTGCGGCGCCGACCTTCGACCATCAGAACGCTTTCGACCTCATGCTCGAGACGATGCTGCCGGACCTTGCCGGCCGGGTCGAGTTCCTTGATTTCGAATGTCGTGCTGTTGGTGCTGTCCTTGCCGAAAAGATGCCAAGTAAAACCGTCGAATAGCGTCGTCTTGCCAGTGGCGTTATCGCCGTAAACATCGAGGTTTCCGCCGTTCGCCTCGAGGACGAACTGACGGAAACCCTTGAAATTCCGGAATGTAAGACGATCAAGCAAGATTTTTTTCATACCGCCACCCGGGATGCATATGCAACGGCAGTAAGCGAGATAAGCTCGTTGCGCTTACTATCGAATCGTGCAGCAGCCGTCTTAAGATTGAATTCAGCATCTACCAAAGCTTCGCGTTCATGCGTAGTGAAAGTGCGCATATGCGCCGCACGGATCTCTGCATTTTTGCCGTCGACTCTATTGCCAAGGAGCAAGTCGTCCTCCTTTTGTTGCAACATCTCCTTGGCAGAAGTGAGTCGAGCTTGTGCCTGAATTACAGCCTCCTGGGCCGCGTCGATCTCCTTCGGTAATAACAGCATTCTCTCGAGTTGTTCCTTTGTGAGCATATGTGCCTCCTTGTCGCCCCCATCCATTCGTGCTAAAATGGGGGCATCTGTAAGTATTTTTTGCGATAGCCCGTTGCCGCGGGCTATTTTTTCTTTTTCGAATTGCTTCCGCAATCTTCGCATTTCCTCGGATAACCGGGTTCTTCGCCATCATCGATGTACGTCCCGCATCCTTCGCATAGAATTCCTTCCAGAATCATTTCAGCAACCTCACCCATTGCAACCCCTCCTTCCCTATGTATTGCGCGGCCGATCTGGCGCGACCGCTCGCCCCGGTTCAGGCTTTTTGAAGGGGGAAAACAGCACCGGAAACGCGAAACCCCCACGATATGAAAGAGTGGGCAAGGATTTGCACCTTGCATAGCGGGCATTTCTTATGACGGGTAGCAGCACCCCTGACTTTTCTGGTCGATCCGACATACTAGCTTGGTCGTGGGAACTCGGCGTTCTCTTTCCGCGCCGTCCAAGTCTTCGCCGGGACTCACCTAATCGTATCCCGCCTTGCATTTTAAGCGTCTACCTTATTCCGCCACCACTCTGATGCGTCAGCCGCATCATCAAACGCCGAAGTCAACAGCCAAGGGGGAAGGACCTCGTTCGACGCTTGATGATACGGCCAAAAAGGCCATATTTTTGTCAAAGAACAGTGCGGATATCCGCGACGGTGCATCGGTACCCATCATCTCCGAGGACTAAGAGTCCGTCCTCAATCAACTGGCGTCGGCAGCTTGCCAACAAATCTTCATGATCAAATTGCAATTGTTCGCTTCCCATTGTTACGCACTCTCCCACTATAAAGTAATGTTTTCTCCTGTTTTCTCGCTCATTCTTAGTTTTTCAACTTTGACAACCTATGTCCGCTGGAGGAAGATTGAAAGAGATGTAAATATTTCTGCATGGGCTGTGGCGGG
>NZ_JARBDB010000018.1:0-7106 GCF_036577605.1 Paenibacillus sp. GYB004 | reverse complement strand
TATTCCTGTAATGAAGTAGTTTGAGCTTTGAATGAAAAAAGCGCCTCTAGTATACTGGGAAACGTTCCGACCAAAGAACAGATCCCCATATGAAAAGAGGCACTCACCATGAAGCATAAGCTAAAACAGAAACAGAATCAACGTATTGAAAGAATTACCGACAAGACACTCGTCGTCGGGGCAGACATCGCCAAGAAGATTCATGTTGCACGAGCCGTCGATATGCGCGGCATCGAACTCGGGAAGGAATGTGTGTTCCAAAACGAGCAGAAAGGTCTAACGAAACTGACCATGTGGATGAAGGAACTGCAGCAGGTGCATGGGAAAACAGAGATTGTTTTCGGCATTGAGCCAACCGGACACTTTTGGTTTCCGCTAGCTTTCTACTTGAAGGAGCAAGGCATAAAGCTCGTATTAGTCAATCCACATCATGTGAACAAAAGCAAGGAACTGGAGGACAATTCGCAAACCAAGAGTGACTACAAGGACGCGAAAGTGATTGCCAATCTGGTTCGAAATGGAAAGTATTCCGAGCCAAACTTACCGACCAAAGAATATGCGGAACTGCGTATTCTCATGAATCAGCGGGAAAAGCTTATGGTGGGCCTGAATCAAGTAAAGGCGCGCATTGGAAACTGGTTTGACCGTTACTTTCCAGAGTATTCACAGGTGTTCAAGGATTGGGATGGCAAAGCGTCACTTATGACGATGCGTCATTTTCCAACACCAGAGGAAATCGTCTCAACAGGCGCCAGAGGTATCCTTGAGTACTGGAAGACGGAAATCAAGCGTGGAATTGGTATCAAGCGAGCGGAGAGGCTCTGTGCCCTTGCTACAACGTCCATCGGACTTGTTGAAGGCATAGCAGCTGCTCGAATAGAACTTGCTATCTTACTGGAGCAATATGATCTGTTTATGAAGCAGGAAGACATGCTCATGCAGGCGGTTATGAAGATCCTAGAGACGATCCCAGGAGCGAAGCAAATGCTGAGTATTCCGGGAATCGGAGTCGTCACGGTCGCCGGTTTTCTAGCTGAAGTAGGCGACCTGAATACCTACGATCACGGCCAACAAATTATTCGCTTGGCCGGATTGAATCTAACGGAGAACAGTTCTGGTATACGCAAGGGTCAAACAGGGATCAGTAAACGGGGGCGTTCTCGTCTCAGAGGATTACTGTTTAGAGCGATGCTGCCGGTTGTGGCTAAGAATGAGGAATTTAAATCGCTGCATAAGCACAACACAACACGAAATCAAAACCCGCTGAAGAAAAAACAGTCGATCATCGCTTTATGTGGAAAACTGATCCGTGTCCTCTATACACTGGGGACAAAGCGGAAAGAGTACAATGCAAACGATGTATTAGGGCCGGTTCGACAAGCTCAGCTCAAACAGAGTGCTGCTTAAATAATCAAAGCTGTTAACGTCTCAAATTCTCACTAATTCACATGTGTACAACAATGACAATCGAAGCACCGGAGAAGCCGACAGACTAAACACCATAAGGGCAACGACCCCGTAAAGGAGCAAGAATCGGCCTCCACCCCTTGAGAGGTAGAACGAAGGAATGTGAGGGCATAGACCCAGTGTGACATGGGAGGGTAAACCCCAAGGGCGGATGTGGAGATCCACTGTGCGATCATACCTTTATATTCCACAGTCTGGAAACTCAAACTACAGGCTCTGTTCCCGCCTACGCTTTTACAAAAAATCGTTACCTGGGCTATATTCTCTATCGGCACCTTTCAAACTGTCAAAGTTGAAAAACAAAGAATGGGTGAGGAAACAAGAGAAAACATTACTTTATAGTGGGAGGGGTGATTAGTACTTTATATTTCTAAGACCTGTGTGCAGAAAATCCGACTGCAGGAACGGATCAATTAATGATCGTGGACGTAATGGCGGATCATCTCGAGCCATGTTATGTTTGAAAGCGCTATCGTAAGCTTATGGATTTACCGGCAACAAGATATTCCCGGAGGCAATCAGCAAATCGAAAAAGGGAGGATGTTATTGAAATGGCCAACAAGATGAAACCAAGGATGCAATTTATTATTGTTGTTGCCTTATTTATTTCACTTGTTTTTCCTACTTCGATATTGGCGGGATATACGCATACGCCTGTTCCAATTTCAAATCCGGCATCGCCTATCAATATCACGGTGAACGGAAAATTCGTGAAATCGGATGTACCGCCTAAGTTTATCGACGGTAAAATATGGGTGTCTGCCGAGGCGATGGCTCATTATTTATATTCAGTCTTTTATGAGTCTATCGATCGCAAACAATTTGTGATGAGAAACGATTATTATGAAATGACCGCCATTTATGGAAGCAACCAAGTCACCTTAAAAAACGGCTCCACGATTACTACAATTCCTACCGAAATGCCCTTTAAAGAAGGCATTAGAAGCTTTATCCCACTGGATACGCTCATGTACGCGTTCGAAGCCACATACACATGGAATGCCTCTAGCAATACGGCAGAAGTGCTATATGATGAAAACCGGCATATTACAGACGAAGCCGCTGTGCCGGTAGCTGTACCGGGTGTGGATATAACAGCTGTGGGCAAATCGAGAGACGTCTACTATAGCATTCCAGTGAGCGATCCGAGCGCCCAAGTCACGGTATGGCGGAAGTCGTCGGATCCGCAAAACTATGTTATCCCCCTTCGACCCAGAAATACGGGATACGCTTGGGTTGAAGCACCAAAGCCTCGATATAATGCGGCAACCGGCGCCTTCGAAGGAGGTCTTAGTTACGCAGCCGGCGTTGGCGGCAGTAACGAAGTCATTCGAGTGAAAATTAAATACTCGGACGGTATTACGCCGGATAAGGTGTTTAAAACCATCGTTTCCACTACCAGCCAAGGCTATAATCATATACCAGATTACGCGTTTCATTTAAGGAGTACGTTCAATAATATAAGCGTGTATGTGGATTATTTCGGATATACTTCCGAGGATAAGATTACGTATACACTTCCGATCGCTGCTCCTAACACCATGCAAGTGGTCCTGGACCCTGCCAATGAGGTGAAGTTCAGGAAAGTAGGAACGGTTCCATGGGAAGAGGGCCTTCCACTGGCCTTTGATTCGATTAACCAGCATTTCAGAGGCTCTATCGTCGGTCTTGACCCCGATACGGAATATGAAGTGCAAGTGAAAATCCTCAATGACAATTCCACATACACCGGAACCATAAGAACATGGAAAGAAAACGTCCCTATTGCTGCGACGATCCCGATCGCATCCATCTATGAGCCGGGAAAACCGCTGTCCGTTCAAGGGCTGCATGGAACTGAAAACGGGTATATCCGCATCATAGGAGACGGAAGCACCGTAATCGAAGTAACCGATGAATATTTGGAAGCGGTCCTGATCGCGCAGTCCGAATATGTGATTTTGGAAAACTTAATCATCCGGGGAGGCAAGAAAAGCGGGATATCGGTTCTCAGTTCCAGCCACCACATCCGAATTATCAATAGTGATATATCCAATTTCGGAAGAGAAGCGACCCTATACTTAGGTAAGCAAACGATTGCCAATCATGCGGATCCGAATCTGGCTGTTGACTTGCGCACAGGGCAAATGTACGCTGCCAACGCCATGCCCGTCAACAATGACTCCGGTATCCATGTAAGCGATGCAAGCTATCTCGTCATCGAAAAAAACTATATTCATGATGCCAAAACCAAATCCAATGCATGGAACGCCGGCGGAGGTAGAGGATGGTACGAAAATGTGCCAGGGTTCTTCGAATGGAACGAAAAACATCCGCAAGGTGTAAGCGGCATGTATGCAAGAGGCGGCGTCGGCGTCGTCATTCGATACAACGATATTATTGGAAGCGACGACCACCGTTTTAACGCTATCATTGAAACGTATGGAAATCACGATACAACCGGCGGTATTGGAGTAGATTCCGACGTGTACGGAAACTACTTGGCGTATGGTCAAGCCGACAGCATGGAATTGGAAGGCTCGAATATGAACGTAAGGTTTTACAACAACAAAATTGAGGGTGTCTCTGGCGGCTTAGGCATGGATTCGGTTTATATAGGTCCCGTGTATGTGTATAGAAATCTGATTCAAAACCTGGGCGACGAATGGGGATTGATTCAAGGAGTTACCAAGCACGGAACAGCTCCTAATGAATGGACTAAGGGGTTGGGTGTGAACTATTTGTTTAACAACACCATTCTCAGTTCAATGGGTCATATCACCCGGAAAGACGGTCAACTGTACAGACCGTTTTATAGGAATAATATTATAGAGTCCATCGATAGTCCTGTTGGCGGCCAAAACGTCATTACGCTTAAACACATTTACAATTACCCTGGAGTCAGCTACGATTATGACTTGATTAACGGAGCTTCGACATCCACGAACGCTACTGGCACCGGCGGACCTGCGCCTATAGTAGAGCCCAATGGAGTCACCGGGGTAAAAACCGGTACCGCCTTTGCTCCTGATTCAAGCAAAAAGGCAACATTCATCAACAGAAACGAAGGAAACTATGTCCAAACAAGCGGGAGTCTAGGTTTTGATGCGGGTACAACCATTCCCAATTTTGTAACTTCGGCCGACTACGCCGGAGCCGCCCCTGATATTGGAGCGATCGAAAGCGGCAAGGACGTGATCGTTCCTACCAGACCAACCGCTTTAAGATCAGATGGAGGTAAGTATCAGGTTAATGTTACTGGGAATACGACTCAGCAAGTCATTCTAAAAACAGCTGGTGTTCCGACCGGAACCCAGTATGATTTGCTGAAGAACCGAGACTACGATTGGTTTACCGTAACAGATTCATTAGGGAATACGAAAGGCACGATAACGTCTGGTGTCGACTTGGTACTCACTGTAACAGGATATCCTAAGAAAATAGGTAAAAATTTCCTAGGTGAACAATTCGGAAAAACGATAACAAAAGGTCTTGCTGACCTTGCTAATTCACCTGCTAATGTATTAACGGGGCAACCGGCAGTAGGTAAAGGTGCCTTCCTTGTTAAATTGGACGATGGCCTTTCTCTGCCGATTTCGGTTTATGTTACGGAAGGCAGCTATAATGCGAGCCATACCCTTACCTATATTAATGGAGCCATTGTTCAAAATGTGACGGTTCTTGCAAACGGAATGTCGCTCGGCCAAACGGTTACACCACCGACCCCTACAAAAGAACTATTTGCCTTCTTAGGCTGGTATGACGAAACGTACGCGCACAAGTTTGATTTCAGCAAACCCGTCGAAGCAGATACCGTCTTGTATGCCAAATGGACGCCGGACACCACTCCGCCTGTTACCACTGCAGCCGTAACCGGAACAGCCGGATCGGGCGGTTGGCATACGTCGGATGCCACGGTTTCGCTCTCTGCCGCATATGATATTGCCGGCATACATGCAACCAATTATAAGTTAAACGTCGTACAGAGCGTTTACGGCGTCCTGTCGACGAGCGGGTTTGTGCCCTACACTACTCCGATTGTGCTTGGTGACGGCATTTACGAAGTGCAGTATCGCTCCGTAGATAAGGCAGGCAATCTCGAAACCGTCAAATCGATAACGTTGAAGTCCGATAAGATTGGGCCGACGTTTACGGTATCGGCGAACGGAAATCCGCTGCATGACGGCGCGGTGTTTGACGACAGCCAGCCCGTTACGCTGAATGTGCTAAGCGGAGATAGCTTATCCGGTGTGGCATCTCAGGTGGTAACTGTCGATGGGTTGTCGCACGTGCCGGGAACACCACTGAATTGGGCAGGCCAGCTAGGAACGCATGTCATTCAAGTAACAGTAACAGATCAAGCAGGGAACACAAGTCAAAGGACGACGATTGTTACCGTTATCGATTAATCGATTCGGGTAAAGTCGATTGTCAAAAAGGTTCAACCCTGTTCTCGGTAAGAGAGCAGGGTTTTCCCTGTACTCGAGGCACGAGGAATGAGCGAGGAGAAACTTGAAAAAGTATTCCATTATATTTAGAGGAGCTGAATAATCTTATGAAACTTAATGAGTTGTTTACGCTGTCATCTTCGCCCGAACGTTTAGGGATCCCCTCCTCGGCGGTCCTTCAATTTATTGAAACCATACAAGGGGAACAAATCTGCATGCATGGATTTTTACTGTTGCGACATGGGCAAATTGCCGCTGAAGGCTACTGGGCGCCTTATTCAGAGACCAGCATGCATCGAATGTATTCCGTAAGCAAAAGCTTCGTGTCTTTAGCTATAGGGTTGTTGATCGATGAAGGTAAAATTACTTCAAGTGATCGGGTTGTTACCTTCTTCAACGATAAATCGCCTCCAACCCTGCATCCCTATCTGGCTCAAGCAACCGTAAGAGACCTTCTGATGATGGCAAGTCCTCATATCAAAACCGCGTATACTCGCTCCGATCCGGACTGGGCCGCCGCTTTTTTTAACAGCAAGCCTACGCATATTCCGGGAACCCTTTTTGCGTATGACACCTCGGCCACAGTGATCCTCTCCACGATTGTGGAACGGATAAGCGGGCTTCCTTTTTTGTCCTATATGCGTGAGCGGCTGCTTGATCCGATTGGTTTTTCCAAGGATGCCCGGTGTATTAAAACTCCAGAAGGCACATCGTGGGGAGGGTCCGGCGTTATTTGCAGCTTAAGGGATATGGCCAAACTGGCCTATGTCTGCATGAACAAAGGTCGGTGGAACGACCATCAGCTTATTTCAGAATCGTATATTCGTGAAGCAACGTCGAAACAAATTGATAACTCCCTCACAGGCAATCATGGGTACGGCTATCAAATATGGATGGAGAAGAACAACGGATTCTCTTTCAGAGGGATGGGGTCCCAGCTTGCCTATTGTTTTCCCGATATAGATCTAATATTTGCTTGTATTGCTGATACGCAAGGCTCCCCCCATGCAGAGGTTAACATTGTTCATGCGTTTCGTGAAAAAATTGTTAGCGCTACTCAAGAGTCTCCGTTGCCTAATGATAATGTATAATGCTACATAGAAACTAGACAGCAAAAAAGGAGTTTCTTAGTTGTATGTCGACCAGCAGACGCAAGTTTACACCCGAAGAAAAGGCGCGCATTGTCCTGGAAATTCTCAAGGAAGAAAAGTC